>CAZMRS010000008.1:0-16828 GCA_964568435.1 uncultured Boseongicola sp.
TGGCTCGAGCAGCACGTCTTGCATGTTGAAAGCCATCGTTCCGATGAAAACCACGGCAAGAAGTCGACCTGCATCACCGCCCGCCGTGTAATCTGCCCATGCATCGGCGAAGCGGGGGCGCGGCGCAGCGCGCTCTTCGCGGCTCATGGGGCGGATGCTCTCTTGCTTCCAGAGAGCGATGAGGTTCAGCAAAATCGTAGCGACGGCAGTGCCTTGGACGACTTGGATCAAGCGAAGATTTGAGAAGTCGCGGAGCAGGTATCCGACGACAAGTGCGGAAATTCCCATTCCAATCAAGAACATAACATAAAGCAATGCGACCACGCGCGGACGGGTTTCATCCGTTGCGCGGTCAGATGCGAGGGCCAAACCGGCGGTTTGGGTCATATGAAGTCCGAGGCCGGTGAGCAAAAATGCCAAGCCTGCCCCGACTTCACCGGCGAAACTTGGACCCAATGTTTGCGAACCACCAAGGATGATGAGTGCGAATGGCATGATGGCGAGGCCGCCAAACTGCCAAAGTGTGCCGAACCAGAGATACGGGATGCGTTTCCAGCCGATCGCGCTTCTGTAGGTGTCCGAGCGGAAGCCCAAAAGCGCCCGGAAGGGTGCGATGAGCACCGGAAGAGCGATCATGGTCGCAACGATCATCGCCGAAACCGATAATTCGACGATCATCACTCGGTTCAGTGTGCCAAGCAGCATGACCGAAGCCATCCCGACGGAGATTTGGAAGAGCGACAGACGCAGCAACTGCGGTAAAGGCAGTTCTGCGCTGGCCGCGTCTGCGAAAGGCAGGAAGCGGGTCGACAAATTCTTCACAAAGCTGCGGGGGACGATCATTTACGCGCCTCCGTCGCTTGGCTGATGTAAAATCCGCGAGAGATTGTCCCGATTTCGCGGAGTTTCGCTTTGGAACCGGTGTCACGCAGGGCCTGAGCCAATGTCACTGTTTTGTGGGGTTGGATCGCAGGGGACCGGTCGCTTTTTGGGAAAAGCTTTCCGGCCCACCACATCGCTGTGAGCATCGGCGTTTTGGGTGCGACCGTAAAGACGACCGGCCCAGCGGTCCTTTCGACCAATCCATCGATGGCGTTAGCAATGTCAGGAGCCGTGTAGTGGATCAAGCTGTCCATCGCGATGACGGCATCGAAGTTGCCGTGTCGTGGGTCCAGCATGTCGCCTGCGGTGTAAGAAATGCGGCGTGCCAGATGTTCCGGTGTGCGTTTTTGCGCGACGTCGATGAGAGAGGGCGAAATATCGACGGCAACAACATCTGCGCCCCGTTCGGCCAGTTCGATGGCCATCTGTCCGGGTCCGCAGCCTGCATCGAGCACCCGTGCACCGGTTAAATCGCTTGGCAAAGCAGACAACATCGTTGCGCGCATTGCGTCGCGGCCTTCCCGAACCGTTTGCCGGATCTTGCTGACCGGCGCGTCAGAGGTCAGCGCCTCCCACGTGCGGGACGCTGTCCGATCAAAGTACGTCTCAAGACGCTGCCGGGTGGCCTCGTAACTCATCAATCAAACCCCAGAAGTTCAAAAATCTCGCGATCGGGCAGGGGAGACGGCAACAGCGGGTCTTCGCCGACCGAATTCCAAAGCTTTTCAGCAAGCGCGACGTATTCCGCGCGGCCAACGATGATGTCGTCTTCGTCGGGCATCTCGAAGAGCGTTTTCTTCTTGAGCCTCGAACGGCGGATCGCGTCAAAGTCTGGCATATGCGCGATGCGCTTGAATCCAACCGCGTCGCAGTAGCGGTCGACTTCGTCGGTGTCTTTGGAGCGGTTCGCAACACAACCTGCGAGCCGCACGCCGTAGTTGCGTGACTTGGCCTCAACAGCGGCAATGATGCGGTTCATCGCGTAGATGCTGTCGAAATCGTTGGCTGTCACGACGACGGCGCGGTCGGCATGTTGCAACGGTGCAGCGAAGCCGCCGCAGACCACATCGCCAAGGACGTCGAAGATCACCACGTCGGTGTCTTCAAGCATGTGGTGTTGCTTGAGGAGCTTCACGGTTTGGCCGACGACATAGCCGCCACATCCGGTGCCTGCGGGCGGCCCGCCAGCTTCGACGCACTGCACTCCACCCCAGCCTTCGAACATGAAGTCTTCAGGGCGCAGTTCTTCAGCGTGGAAATCGACTTCTTTCAGAATGTCGATGACGGTTGGAACCAAAGAGCCCGTCAGTGTGAACGTGCTATCGTGCTTCGGGTCGCAGCCGATCTGCAACACGCGCTTTCCCAGCGAGGCGAACGCGGCTGACAGGTTCGAAGACGTGGTCGACTTGCCAATTCCACCTTTGCCATAGACAGAGAACACCTTGGCACCCTCGATCTTCATCGAGTCATCCTGGTGGACCTGCACGGATCCTTCGCCATCTTCGCCGCGACGAATGCCTGAAGCAGCTTTCAGGCGAGGGACATCTATTTCATCTCTTGGGCTCATATCGTCTCCAAACGCGGCTTACTCGGCCGCAATCCCTTCCATCCGATCTTCCAGGTCGTCAGCCGCGCCTTGCAGGGCGGCGAGGGTCTCATCGTCGGGTTGCCAGTAGTTCCGGTCGCTTGCTTCCAAGAGCCGGTTCGCCATGCGGACGCTTGCTGCCGGATTGAGGTCCGCGAGGCGTTTGCGCATCTCTTCGTCCAAGACGAATGTCTCACTAATGCGCTGATAGACCCACTCGTCCACAGCGCCGGTCGTCGCCGACCATCCCATCGTATTTGTCACGTGTGCTTCAATCTGACGGACGCCTTCGTGGCCGTGTTTCAGGAGGCTTTCGTAGAATTTCGGGTTGAGGCTGCGAGACCGCGTTTCGAGCGCGATTTGGTCCTTTAGTGTGCGGACTTTGCCCGATCCACGCGTCTGATCGCCGATATACACGGGCGCTTCGGCGCCGCGCGCGCGTTTCACTGCACGCGAGATGCCGCCTAGTGTATCGAAGTAGTGGTCGACCGTTGTGACGCCCAACTCGACGCTTTCAAGGTTCTGGTAAGCGACCTCGACATCCTTAAGTGTTTGTTGAAGGAGTGCGGCGTTTTTGCTGGACTTGCCGTCGCGCCCATAGGCGAAGCTCTTTCGAGCCTCGTAGGCATCGGCGAGCTCGTCTTCGTCCCCAAAGGCCGAGCTGTCGACAAGTGCATTGACGTTTGAACCGTAGGCACCTTGGGTGTTGGAGAATACGCGAAGTGCGGCTGTTTCCATGTCGCAGCCCATCTTCTCGGCATATGCGAGAGCGTGGGCGCGAATGAAGTTTTGCTCAATGGGCTCGTCGGCTGTAGCGGCTTTCCATGCGGCTTCAGCAAGCATCCGAGTTTGGAGCGGAAGCAGATCGCGGAAGATGCCCGATAGCGTCATCACCACGTCGATGCGCGGGCGGCCCAGGTCTTCGAGCGGAATGAGGTCTGCACCGGAAAGACGACCGAAGCTGTCGAAACGCGGAGTTGCGCCCATAAGCGCGAGCGCCTGTGCGATCGGGCCGCCATCGGTTTTGATGTTGTCAGAGCCCCAAAGCACCAAGGCTACGGACCGCGGTAGAGTGGTATGTGTTTCCAGAAGCCGATCCGCTTGCGCTCGACCGTCGGCAAGCGCGAAAGCCGTCGGCATGCGGAACGGGTCGAATGCGTGGATGTTGCGCCCCGTGGGCAGGATTTCAGTCGAGCGGATCAAATCGCCGCCCGGCACAGGTTTGATGAAACGCGCGGATAGCGCTTTCATAAGCCCGCCAAGCTCGGCGTCCTGTTCCAGTGCCGCCTTCGCTTTCTTGCGGGTTTCTTCGGACTGATCGGCGAGGGCGTCGAGGTGGTTTGCGATGGCTTCCGGAGTGGGCTTTTGACCTACGATGTGAAGCCCGTCCGGGATCAACGCATCTTCGGTTTCAAGGAGTTTGAGCCAAAGCGTGTCGGGATCGTCTCCGTCGAGGTCCACAGCTGCGGCCTGATCCGCGATCAATGCGGAGAGATCGTCCTTTTCAGGAGCATCGGGTGCGAGTGAGCGCCAGCGTGTCAGGCTGTCTTTGAGCTCCAAAAGCCCTTTGTAGAGACCAGATGCTGCGAGCGGGGGCGTTAGATGCGTCACGGTAATAGCGTTGGAGCGGCGTTTGGCAAGAGTTGCCTCTGACGGGTTGTTGGACGCGTAGAGATAGACGTTGGGAAGCTCTCCGATGAGGCGATCGGGCCAATCCTGGGCGCCCATGCCAGCCTGTTTGCCGGGCATGAACTCGAGCGCGCCGTGCATTCCGAAGTGCAGGAGTACGTCGGCATGATATGTGTTTTTCAGCCAGAGATAGAACTGCGCGAAGGCATGGGTCGGGGCGAAGCCTTTTTCGAAGAGAAGGCGCATCGGGTCGCCTTCGTAACCGAAGGTTGGCTGAACGCCGACGAAGACATTTCCGAAGTGCTGACCAAGGACGAAGACACCGCGACCATCGGATTGGATGCGTCCCGGAGCTGGTCCCCAGACCTCTTCAATTGCAGCGAGCGGTGGGGTGTTGGCGACAATACTGTCGGCGTCTACATGGGCCGCAACATTGGCCTATTGCCCGTAAGTATCTGAATTGCCGTTGAGAATTTCGTCTCGCAGGGCATCTACGCTGTCCGGAAGTTCGACATCATAGCCTTCTTCCTTGAGACGGTGGAGCGTATTGAAGAGGCTCTCGAAGACGCTGAGGTAAGCTGCGGTTCCAACGGCACCTGCATTTGGCGGGAAGCCAAAGAGGACAATTCCAACTTTCTTCTCGGCGTTTGCTTTGCGTCGGAGTTGGGCAAGGCGCGTTGTTTTTTCGACAAGCGAGGCAACACGTTCCTTGCAGGCTGCCATCTCTTTGGTCGCGCTCTCGCAACCGCAGAGATGTTGGCATCCTTTACAGCCGCCCTCGCCGTGGCGACCTGCGAAAACAGTTGGGTTTGTGGCACCATCGATCTCGGGCAAGGCGATCAGCATTGTCGTTTCGATGGGACCGAGGCCGCCGTCGGAAACTGCCCATTGGCCAAGAGTTTGGAACTCTAGTGGGTGGGCCGCGATATAGGGCACATCGAGGTCGTGCAGAGCGTCGACTGCTGCGGTGCTGTCGTTGTAGGCGGGTCCGCCGACGAGCGAGAAACCGGTCAACGAGACGAGGGCGTCGACATTGCCTTTCAGATAAGTGTCGATGGCGGGTCTACCGTCGAGTCCGCCGGCAAAGGCAGGGATACAGGCGACGCCTTTCGCCTCGAACGCGCGAATGACCGCATCATAGTGTGCAGTATCCGACGCCAAAACGTAGGAGCGCATCATCAGTAGTCCGACGGTTGCGACAGGTCTTGCGGGTTCAGGGAGTTCTGCGGCGTTCGTTGTAATGCGAGCGGGCAAATCGGGGTGATAAAGGCCGACATCGGGGTAATCGATGGGGTCTTTTGCGCCAGTTGACGTCCAATCCTGGCCCGTTGCGTAACGGGAGAGCAAGAAGCGGATCATTTGCTCGACGTTGTCGTCGGACCCGCCAAGCCAGTACTGCATTGTCAGGAACCACGCGCGGAGGTCCTGCGCCTTACCGGGGATAAACTTAAGAATGCGAGGCAGGCGGCGCAGCAGTTTCATCTGCTTTTTGCCGGATGCGCCGGAAGGCTTCGACGACCCGCGCAGCTTTTTCATCAATCGCATTGCGGCGGATGCGGGCTTTGACATGTCCAGGTCACCCATCTTTGTCAGGCGGACCACTTGGCTGTCGGCGATGACGCCGATGAAGGCGTCGGCACGGTCACTGGCCTCTTCCAACTCGGGAAGGATGGCTTTGATGTGCTCTTCAATGAAGAGAAGGTTGGCGACGACGATGTCGGCTTTGGCGACGGCCTCTTTCGCGTCTTCTAAGGCATCGGGGTTTTCGGCCCATTCTGCCGCTGCATGTACTGAAACAGTCAACCCGGGGAACTCAGCAGCCAGCCGTGTTTCCACACGCGCGGCGGGGCCTGCCGCGTGGGCATCCAGGGTGACGATCACCACCCGATAGGACGATATCAGGCTGTCATCGCGCAAAGTGGGCTTTCGCTTCGTAAAGAGTGTCGATTGAGATTTCGGAGACGCCGCGTTCGGTTGCAAAGGCCTCGGTGTTGCGTTTGGCTTTGCCGCGCACGAAGAACGGGATCTTCTTGAGTTCTTGCTCGGCTTCCTTGAGCCAAACGACCACATCGCTGCCGGTGGGGGCAGGTGTTTCAACCGGCTCCGGCGTCGCACCGATCTCGCGCGGGGCGTGGCCGCCGTGGTGAGAGGCACCGGCGTCGTCGTGGAACTCGAAATCTTCGCGGAACATGGTGAGCAGGTGCTCTTCAAGACCCATCACGAGCGGATGGACCCATGTGTCGAAGATAACGTTCGCGCCTTCCCATCCGGCTTGCGGGGAGTAGCGGGCCGGGAAGTCCTGCACATGAACAGGTGCGGATATGACGGCGCAAGGAATGCCGAGGCGTTTACCTATGTGGCGTTCCATTTGCGTGCCGAGGATGAGTTCCGGCTGAAGCCGTTCTATGGCTTGCTCGACATCGAGATAATCATCGGTGATGAAGGCCTCGACTCCATGATCTTTGGCAAGGCTGCGGATGTCGCGTGCATACTCGCGGTTGTAGCAGCCGAGGCCGCAGACTTCGAAGCCCATCTCTTCCTTTGCGATGCGTGCGGCGGTTTTGACGTGCGTACCGTCACCGAAGATGAAGGCGCGTTTGCCGGTCAGGTATGTGGAATCGACCGACGCCGAATACCACGGCTGACGCAAGCGGCTTTCGTCGCTTTGTGCCGGCAATCCGGTGATCTGGGCGACTTCTTCTATAAAGTCGCGCGTTGCGCCGACGCCGATGGGCACGGTTTTCGTGTAGGGCTGGTCGTAGGTGCGTTCCAGCCAACGCGCTGCTGCTTCAGCGGTTTCCGGATAAAGCAGGACGTTGAAATGCGCTGCGGGAAGTTTCGCGATGTCAACCGGGGCGCTGCCCATGGGAGCGACCACGTTTACGTCGATTCCCATATCGTTCAGGAGTGAGGTGACTTCTACTATGTCGTCACGATGCCGGAAGCCGAGGCCGGTCGGGCCGATGATATTGGCGGTGATGTTTTTCGTCTTGTCGCAAGGCTTGGCGAGGGTGCGGACGAGTTGGAAGAACGTCTCATCTGCTCCGAAATTCTCTTTCCGTTGGTAAGATGGCAGTTCCAGCGGAATGACCGGGATTGAAAGGCCTAGCGCATCTGCGAGCCCGCCGGGATCGTCCTGGATGAGTTCAGCTGTGCAGGACGCACCGACAACCAACGCTTCAGGTTGATAGCGCTCTACAGCTTCTTTGCAGGCTTCTTTAAAGAGTGTCGCCGTATCCGAACCGAGATCGCGGGCCTGGAATGTAGTGAAGGTGACCGGCGGGCGATGGTCGCGCCGTTCGATCATTGTGAAGAGAAGGTCTGCGTAAGTATCGCCTTGTGGAGCGTGAAGAACGAAGTGCACGCCTTTCATGCCTGTGACGACACGCATGGCACCAACGTGGGGTGGGCCTTCGTATGTCCAAACGGCGAGTTTCATTCTGCGGCCTCCAATCTGTTTGGGTGGCTCGCGAGAAGACCGCGGCGTCTGAGAGGGCGTGTGAAGAGTTCTGCGAGGTCGCCGGCTTGTTCGTAGAAATGAACAGGAGTGAAGACCAACTCGATGGCCCACTTCGTCGTTAGACCAGTTGCTTCCAGCGGATTGGCGAGCCCGAGACCGCAGACCGTGAGGTCAGGATTGGCTGCTTTGGCTCGGTCTAGTTGCCGATCGACGTCCTGGCCTTCGGAGATCTGAGGACCGGGGGCGAGGAGATCCAAATCAGGGCCAACAAGGCCCTTGTGCAAGAAGGGCGTCCCGATCTCGACGGCTTCCATGCCGCATTCGCGAGTGAGAAAACGGGCCAGTGGGATTTCAAGCTGACTGTCGGGGAAGAAGAAGACGCGCTTCGATTGCAGCTGCTCGTGGCTTCGCGCAATGGCTTTGCGGGCTCTTGCACGCGGGGCCGCTGTGACGGTTTCGAAACGTTCGGGGTCGACGCCGAATTCGGTAGCGATGGCGGCGAGCCAAGCCGTTGTGCCTTCTTCCCCAAACGGGAAAGGAGCGGGGAGATGGCGTGCACCTCGACGCTCCAATGCGGCAGTGGTGTCGCCAAGGAACGGCTGGGTGACTGCGAAGACGGTGTTCGGGCCTATGCTGGCAATATCTTCTGCACGCCGCGAGGGGAGAATGCGGATGCTTGGAATGCCGAGGTCTTCGAGAAGCTTCAGTGCCTGATCTTCGACCACGTCGGGAAGTGCGCCGACAACAACAAGCTGCCGCTCATCTGTTTTCGGCATGGTCGGCACCAGGGAGGCGAGGCACGCGTCTTCGCCTTGAGTGAACGTGGTTTCGATGCCGGAGCCGCTGAAGTTAAAGACCTGTGTTATTGGCGCATATTTTTTGCTCAGACGTTCAGCGGCGCGTTCGAGATCAAGTTTGATGACTTCCGACGGGCAGGAGCCAACCAGAAAGAGCTGCCGGATGTCAGATCTTCTTGACAGAAGGCGCTCGATCTCGCGGTCAAGTTCGTCATTTGCGTCCGCGAGGCCAGCCAAATCTTTCTCTTCGAGAATCGCTGTACCGAATCGTGGCTCGGCAAAAATCATCACTCCGGCGGCCGATTGGAGGAGATGAGCGCACGTGCGCGAGCCGACTACGAGGAAAAATGCGTCCTGCATTTTGCGGTGCAACCAGATGATCCCAGTGAGGCCGCAGAACACTTCGTGTTGGCCGCGCTGCTTCAGGACGGGGACATCACGGCAGCCGCTGCCCGGGGAGAGTGGGGGCAATTCGGTCATGCGGTCACCGCGAGTTCACGGCGGGCCAGCCGCAGTTTTCTGAGAAACTGTCCTGCGTTGATGACGTAGGTGGCATAGGCCGCCAGAGCCACCAGCATTTGGGACTGGGGATCCCAAGCGCCGAACGAAATCGCCCACAAATAAAGGGTATGGAGCGCGATAACGACGAAACTGAAGACGTCCTCCCAGAAGAAAGGACGGGCAAAAAGCCATTTGCCGAACACGACTTTTTCCCAAATCGAGCCAGTTACCATAATGGCGTAGAGCACGGCTGTTTTGAGGACGATGGACCAGGTCGTGATTGCGTAGCCTTCGCCGGTTGTCATGTACCTGATGACGAGAGCCAGGGAGATGAGGAAAACAACAAACTGGATGGGGGCAAGGAGACCCTGGACAAGAGTCCAAGACGTCGCGTCGCGTCGCGCGCGTTCTTCGTCGGTGTAAATCCGATGCGTCGAACTGTCAGCGGCTCGTGTAGCCGACATCCACGATCTCCCCAGTCGTGCTGTGCGGTGTCAGATTATTCGTCGTTCCGCAAAAGTGTCAATTAAAACTTACACATGATAGTTCGTGAAATTGACAGTGGGGGCCGCCAGTGCGCGCTCAGTGTACCTGGCAGAAAATATCAATAAACACAGCAATTTTTTAGCGGCTTCAAAGTTCGAGGGACTGTAAGAGCTGGGGATGGTGTCAATTCGTTTTGACATTTGAGTGTAACGGGCAGAGAGTGTAGGGGACCCTTTAGGTGAGTCGGTTGACACAAAGTCAAACGCTGCTGCATTGGGCGAACGGTAAAGGCGATGACAGACGGCCCCGATAGTGTGCGCAAGGGGCAGAGATCGGAAGCGGCAGGTCCGCTTGAGAGTCTCGCCAGTGAAGCGCTTAGAGTTCTGGCGGAGCAGCGAGCCGCCGGACCCGCTGTCATGTCCGGTGATGTGGTCACCTTTCTGCGTTCTTCCGTCCTTAAAATGGATGTCCGTTCATCGGACATGATCTCGGGCTTGCGTGAACGTGATGTCTCTGACGAAGACATCATCGATATTTACATTCCAGAAGTTGCCCGGCGTCTGGGCGAGGACTGGATTGCTGACCGTTTGGGTTTTGCTGATGTGACGATTGGATCGTCCAGATTACAGTCCATGCTGAGAGAGCTGGTCCTGACCCAGGAAGCAGATGACTATACGACCCGTAGTGCCGGTGTGGCCATTATGGTTTTGGCGTCAGAGTTTCATACTCTGGGAGCAATGGTTCTGGCCACGCAGCTAAGACGTATGGGCGTATCCGCACGACTATTCCTTGGGGTGAGTGTCGATCATGGTGCCGAAGAACTGCGCACCGAACGATTTGATGCGGTTTTTGTGTCCGGAAGCAGCTTTAAGTTGCTTGCTGAATTGAAAACTTTCATAAAAAAACTAAGGTTAGAGACCGGTGGGGAGGTGCCGATCGTTGTCGGGGGCCCCATCGTTGATTTGAACGATAACGTGAAGACGGTTGTAGGTGCTGACTTTGCGACAACAGACCCAGTTGAGGCGCTCCGCTTATGCCAGCTGAAGACTTCTCGTATCGACGCCAGCGTCAAGAAGACGGTGACGTCAGTCGTGCGAGTGAGGTCAAAAGCAGAAGGCGATCGCCCATGACGTCCCGAGGCACAAAATACTGGAGCAGCGGCTCTATCCCTCTGATTGGGCCCGATATTCTTGGCGAAATCATCGCCAAGGCATCCGACATCTCGATTGTAATATCCGAAGCCGGCACGGTTTTGAGCGTGCTTATCAACCCGGAACATGAGGGATTTGAGGATATTGAGAATTGGGAAGGTCGGGATGTTCGAGACTTTCTGACGAACGAAAGTGTGCCGAAGCTTGAAGCGCAGCTGGAGCGTTTCATGGTGGGATCGGACGAAGTGCGTTCGATCGAGCTTAACCACATTGACCAAGACAGTCTGGGCGCTCCTGTTCGATATACGTTTCAGTCGATTGGTCCCGATGGCGCCATCTTGATGCTGGGCCGCGACATGCGTCCGGTTGCAGATATGCAGCAACAATTGGTTAAGGCGCAAATTGCGCTGGAGCGTGATTACGAAGCGCAAAGGGAATTCGACACGCGTTTCCGCGTTTTGATGGACGCCACAAGCGAGGCCTTTGTGTTTCTGAGCCAGTCGAGTGGCCGGATCGTCGAGCTCAACGCGGCGGCAGCTGCGTTGCTTGGATCGACAATGGACGAAGCGCGCGGAAATTCGTTTAGCCAGGAATTAGATGGTCGCCGCAAAACAGAAGTAATTTCGGACCTGGTGAACTATGCGATCTCGGAAGATCAGCAGCCATTGGAACTTGTGACACGGCGCAGTCGGCAGAGCGTTCTGGCACGGCCAACGGCATTCAGGGCGGCCGGAGAACGCATGTTGCTTGTGCGTTTGATGTCCGAAGAAGATGACGATGCTGGATCGGACGAGTTGGCTGACAATCTTTCCGCGCTCTATCAAGAGGGCGTTGAAGCGATCATCTTTACCGATGCAGAAGGTCTCATCCGGTCTGCAAACGAAAGCTTTTTGAACCTTGTGGACGCACCCCATCTGACGCGGATCAAGGGGCGTTCATTCGGCGATTTTCTTGCACGTGGTGCTGTTGATCTGAAGGTTCTGATCGAGAACGCACGTCGCGTTGGTCAAATGCGGATTTACGCAACAAAGCTCGAATCAGAGTTCGGCAGTCAGATCGCGGTTGAGATTTCGGCGACCTGGTTGAACGATCAGAACAATCCGGCGGTTGTGTTTGTTGTGCGTGACACAAGCCGAGCGGAAGCCGTACGCAAGACGAAGACGGCGGTGAATGACGACAGCGTGCGCAACGTTATGGAGCTGGTTGGGTCGGCGTCTTTGAAGGAGATTGTCAGCCAAACCAATGATGTTGTTGAGAAAATGTGCATTGAGACGGCTGTGGAGCTAACGCGCAATAACCGTGTGGCTGCTGCCGAGATGCTGGGTCTCAGCCGTCAGAGCCTTTACGTCAAATTGCGTAAATACGGTTTGCTTAACAGAAACGACAGTTAAGGCCGCCGAAAGACGCTGAATCGCACCTGTCAATCTTGCTTTACAGTTTCATGTAGTGTGTAGTTGACACATGAGTGTCAGCCAGGACTTACACCTTTCCGAATACCCGACACGTCGCTTTCCAGAACCGAAGGCGATGGTCGAGTTATTGAAGCCCATCACATGGTTTCCGCCGATGTGGGCCTATCTTTGCGGCGTCGTTTCCGTGGGTGTTTGGCCGGGTGACCGGTGGGGGCTTGTTGTTTTAGGCGTAATCCTTGCGGGGCCTGTCGTTTGCGGCATGAGCCAAGTGATCAATGATTTCTGCGATCGGCATGTAGATTCCATTAACGAGCCGCACCGACCCATTCCGTCTGGGCGTGTACCGCCGACGTGGGCGTTTGCTTACGCCGTCGCACTGTCTGCGCTTTCACTTTGGATTGGCTCGTTTTTGGGACCCTGGGGCTTTGGAGCGACGGTTGTCGCTGTTGTGGCCGCATGGGCTTATTCGGCGCCACCAGTTCGATTGAAGCGATCAGGTTGGTGGGGACCAGGGCTTGTTGGGCTGAGCTATGAATCCCTGCCATGGTTTACGGGTGCCGCTGTATTGAGTGTTGGAGCGCCCAGCTTTCCGGTGGTGGTTGTCGCGCTTCTATATGGCGTCGGCGCGCATGGGATCATGACGCTGAACGACTTCAAGGCGCTTGAAGGGGACCGCGCGACCGGCGTGCGTTCTTTGCCGGTGGTCGTTGGCCCGGAAGTTGCGGCCAAAATTGCCTGCACTGTGATGGCGCTGCCGCAGATGATTGTGATTTCGCTTTTGTTCATTTGGGGACGCCCGGTGTTTGCGGCGGTCGTATTGTTGAGCTTGCTTGCTCAGCTTTGGGCGATGCGCGTGATGATGCGTGACCCGAAAGAAAAAGCGCCTTGGTACAATGCAACGGGCGTGACGCTGTATGTGTCCGGCATGATGGTCACGGCCTTCGCCATTCGGTCGCTGGAGCTTGCTCCATGACGTTAAGCTGGTTTTCCATTGTCCGCCTTGGGCTAGTCCAGATGGCGTTGGGGTCTATTGTTGTTCTGACGACATCGACGTTGAACCGTTTGATGGTTGTGGAGCTTGCTTTGCCGGCGGTTTTGCCCGGGCTGCTCGTCGCGCTTCACTATGGCATTCAAATCACACGACCCAATTGGGGATTTCTGAGCGATCAAGGCGGGCGCCGGACCCGGTTTATTATCGGCGGCATGGTGGCCCTTGGGGCCGGAGCACTTCTGGCCGCGGCTGCCATTCCTTTCTTTGAACAAAGCTTTTCGCTGGGTCTGGCGTTGAGCATTCTGGCCTATGCGGTGATCGGACTTGGCGTCGGTGCGTCGGGCACATCGCTTTTGGCGCTATTGGCGACCGCCACGCATCCAAGGCGGCGTGCGGCGGCGGCGATGCTGACGTGGTTGTTGATGATCTTTGGGATTGCAGTGACGGCGGCGACCGTAGGAAGTTTCCTCGACCCGTATAGTCACGCTTTGTTGTTGCGGATTGTTATGATCGTGGTGCTGGGTGCGATTTTGATGACCTGCTTGGCCGTTGCAGGCATCGAACGCGGTGTTGTTGCGCAACCAGAACCGGACAAGATGCCGTTCCGCGAGGGTTTGATCGAAATTTGGTCAGAGACGAAGGCGCGACACTTCACTTTGTTTGTCTTCCTGAGCATGACAGCGTTTTTCATGCAGGAGCTGATCCTAGAGCCGTATGCGGGTTTGGTCTTTGCGTTTTCGCCTGGGGAGTCGACGTCATTGTCGGGTGCGCAGAACGGCGGGGTGTTTGTTGGAATGCTGATTGTGGGCATTGCCGCGACCGGATTTCGAGTTGGAGCGCTCAGAACTTGGGTTGTTGTCGGATGCCTTGGATCGGCGTTCGCACTTACCATAATCTCTGTTATTGGACTTATGAACATACCGCTCCTTTTGCCTGCAGTTGTGGGGCTTGGCGTGTTCAATGGCATGTTCGCGGTCGCTGCGATTGGGTCGATGATGGCGCTTGCCGGAGATGGTCGCGAAGCGCGTGAAGGCACGCGCATGGGTCTTTGGGGCGCGGCGCAGGCCATTGCAGCGGGCTTTGGCGGATTGATGGGCGCAGCGCTCGTCGATGTTTTGCGCAAAGTTACTGACACAACATCGGCCTTTGGATTGGTCTTTGTTTTGGAAGCTTTCATTTTTGTTGCGGCGGCCGTGATGGCCGCGCGGATTATCGACGGCGCATCCCATGTGCCGCAGGCGACTTTGGTACCGGGGGAATAACGTGATGCGATATGATGTTGTGGTTGTGGGTGGCGGCCCTTCCGGTGCGACGGCGGCGGAAGATCTGGCACGTGCAGGGCGCAAAGTTGCGATGTTGGATCGTGACGGACGCATTAAGCCCTGCGGTGGCGCGGTGCCGCCCCGGTTGATCGATGATTTCCATATTCCGGAGTCTCAGATCGTCGCCAAGATCAGCACCGCGCGGATGATTTCCCCGACCCAGCGGAGCGTCGATATCCCGATTGAGAATGGTTACGTCGGTATGGTCGATCGCGAACATTTCGATAAGTTCTTGCGCGTCCGGGCCAATATGGCAGGTGCTGATCGCTTTACGGGAACGTTTTTGCGCATCGAGCGGGACGAAGACGGAGCGACGGTTCTTTATCGTGATAAGGCGACGAAAGAAGAGCGTCGGTTGGACACCAAGTTGATTATCGGGGCCGATGGTGCGCGATCAAATGTGGCGCGTGCAGAAGTCGACGGGGGCGATACGATCCCTTACGTGATTGCGTATCACGAGATTATCAAAGCACCCGACGCCATCGGACAGTATGACCCTGAGCGGTGTGACGTGATTTATGATGGCGCGATTTCGCCCGACTTCTACGGCTGGGTGTTCCCTCATGGGAAAAGTGCCAGCGTCGGTATGGGAACCGGGATTGATGGGGTGGATCTGAAGCAGGCCACTGCGGATCTGCGGGTGGCTTCCGGGCTTGCGGAGTGCGAAACGATCCGGCGCGAGGGTGCGCCTATTCCGCTGAAACCATTGGATAAATGGGACAATGGACAAGATGTCGTCTTGGCTGGCGACGCGGCGGGTGTTGTGGCGCCCTCCTCCGGCGAAGGCATTTACTACGCGATGGCGGGTGGTCGCGTCGCGGCAACTGCGGCGCAGGCGTGTTTGGCATCGAGGCGTGTAAAGGACCTCGCCTTGGCGCGGAAGTTGTTCATGAAAGAGCATAAGAACGTGTTCCGGGCGCTTAGGGCGATGCAGGACGCTTACTATATCTCGGACGAGCGACGGGAGCGGTTTGTGTCACTCTGTCACGACGTTGACGTGCAGCGTTTGACGTTCGAGGCCTATATGAACAAGAAGCTCGTCAAGAAACGGCCCTTGGCGCACATCAAAATTGGCATTAAAAACCTCGCCCATCTGACACGACTGGTCCCGGAGACCTATGCATGACGGTAATGATACCGGCCTGGGTTGGTAGCGAGCTGACCCCGGTTGAAAAACTGGACGCCCATAAGCGTGGCCTGAAACACAAGGCCATCAGCGTGTTTGTCATGGACGGAACTAAAGTTCTGATCCAGCAGCGGGCGTTGGTGAAGTATCACACGCCGGGGCTTTGGGCGAACACGTGCTGCACGCACCCTGAATGGGACGAGAGCGCGATTGATTGCGCGAACCGGCGTCTTAAGGAAGAGCTGGGGATAGAGGGGTTATCGCTTACCCATCGCGATCAGCTTGAGTATCGGGCGGACGTTGGCAACGGGTTGATTGAGCATGAGGTTGTCGAGGTTTTCACGGCAGAAGCGGATGCGTCGCTGCCGATGGCCTTGAACCCGGAAGAGGTTCTTGCAGTTCAATGGATTGAAATGGAAGAGCTTGTTCAAGCGATCCAGCGGACTCCGGAGACGTTTACGCCCTGGCTGCGGATCTATCTGACTGAGTACATGGACCGCATTTTTGCGCCCGTTGGCGCTTGATTTGGCGCGAGTGATACTGCGTGGAATTGGTCAACAAACGTTGATTGGGGCGTTCCGTCGCTGTCTAGCGTTGTGCGAAGGCAACCTTTGTTTATTGGCGGTAACATTTGACCATTGCAAGCCCATTGAAGACGGCTTCTTACGTTTCCAATACCGTTTGTTAAAACAATGTGCTAACGACCTCGGATTAGTGAGGTCGGAACCACGGTTGAGCTAGGAACTGTGCAAGGTAATGATGTATGGGGTTCCTTCTATTACCTATCTTAGTGCCTCTTGCTGCACTCATGTCGCGATCCGCTATTTCAGCTAAGGGTCTCGAACCGCCCAAGCGCTCACGATTGGTTCTCTTTTCACTCCTGAGCTTCATACTTGGGTCAGTCCTGTTGGCCGCGGAGGAATTGATTGTTTCTGGCGTTCCAGGCAGGACTCAGACTTTTGCGCAAATGGATCTACCTTTTGGTTCGGCACGCACAATGGCCGGTATCTTTATCTGGTTATGGGTCTTTGTGTCATGGATGATTGCGCATTCATTGATGCTTTTCTGGGCCCTTAAAGACCCGGATCGAACGAGTTCCCTGCGGCTCTATATTATCGTTTCTTTGGCGGCTTCCCCTCCTTTTCTGGTGTTTTGGTGGTTAAATATTAACGCCCCGGGAACCTAGCCAACATAAGTGCCGCTTCCGTTTTTTCTTGAGCTGCAGCCGCGCGATCTCGATCCTATGAATAGGTTATCAACTGAAAGCTGCGGACATTATCGTCCGAGTAAGCACCAGGCCGAGAACTTTTTTGGGCAAGCTACGCCCGCTTCTCTCCAAATGGTGCGACGACTGCTCCAAGGGTTGAAATCGCGGTCGCCACGATATCGTTGGCAGTGAGTTGGGCGTCGGCGTACATATCGGCCGGGCTTGCTTGATCGATGAAGCGGTCCGGGAGCGTCATGGTGCGCACCTTTAGTCCGCGAT
>CAZMRS010000009.1:0-15257 GCA_964568435.1 uncultured Boseongicola sp.
TTGTGTCTGTGGATGGACCATTGGCGGGCGGAGCATTGATTGGCGGAAACCTCTCCTTAGGCGAAACAAACATCCGTATTCCATCGTCCGGCTTTGGCGGCACCGGTGCCATCCCGGAAATTATCCATATCAACGAACCGCCTCCGGTCGGACGCACACGCGCACGGGCGGGGCTACTCGAAGAAGATGGAAACGGCACCTCAGCATCGGGACCAGTATTCCCGTTAGATATCGGGATATCCGCGCCGAATAGAATATTTGTACGGGGTCGCGGTCTGGACAGCGAATTTGGCGGAAGCTTGAGAATTCGCGGAACCACCCGAGACGTCATTCCACAAGGTGCCTTCAATCTGATCCGTGGACGTCTGGACATACTTGGTCAGCGGCTAGCGATCGAAGAAGCCACCGCAAGCATCTTGGGATCTTTTGTACCGGTCTTAAGGATACGCGCGACCACGGACGCCGAAGATGTACAGGTAGCAGTTATTGTCGCCGGCAGGGCAGATAGTCCGGAAATCACGTTCACCTCGAACCCGGAACTGCCTCAAGAGGAAATCCTGTCACTTCTGCTGTTTGGCAGAGAGCTTCAAAGCCTCTCTCCAATCCAGGCAGGCCGATTAGCACTCGCTGTTCGCACTCTCACAGGACAAGGCGGCGAAGGCATCGTTGGAAGCGTCAGAGACGGCGCTGGCTTGGCAGACTTCGATGTCACGAGCGACGACGACGGAAACGCGGCGGTACGCGCTGGCGCGTATTTGGGGGAGAACCTCTACACTGACGTTACGGTGACTGCGACGGGCGAAACGGAGCTAAACTTGAACCTGGACATAAACCGCTCGGTCACTTTGAAAGGGTCAACGGCCACCGGCGGCGATACCAGCGTCGGCATTTTCTTCGAACGCGATTACTGAGAAATTGAGCCCAATCTTGGAATTGCGCGATGACGGTGTTACATTTCTTCTACGGGCATCGAAAGCCCTGGATAGGCGTCAATCAAGGAGGACAATGTCCTGTCACACATCCACGACGCAGCCCCCGATGTGGCTGCAGACGGAGCCGACCATATGACGGTCGAAGGCACCACACCGCTTACGAGCGAGTCACTGCTCGAAGAAATCCTGACATCTCTGAAAGACGACAAGGCGGAAGACATCGTCCAGATCGACTTGCGTGGAAAATCAGAGATGGCCGACTACATGGTCATCGCGTCGGGACGTTCGACCCGGCAGGTCGGCGCGATTGCCGAGCATCTCGTCAAAACCCTCAAGCAGGATCATGGACGTGCATGCAAAGTCGAAGGAAAAGATGCCGGTGACTGGGTTCTCATTGATACCGGGGATGTCATTGTTCATGTTTTCCGTCCGGAAGTGCGCGAGTTCTACCAGCTCGAGAAGATGTGGCAGACCCCGGGGCAAGCCGCCACCACTCCAGCCTAACCGAAGACCTTCGTTATGAAACTCAGGATTGCAGCGGTTGGCCGGTTGAGAGCCGGCCCCGAGGCAGACCTTGTCGGTGACTACGTTGCTCGGTTTGAAAAGGTCGGCCGAAATTTGGGTTTGGGCCCATTGGACATCGTGGAAGTTGATGCCAAGGGTAAGGGCATGAATGCCGAGGCAGACCTGCTCCAGAAAACACTTCCCGCCGGTTCACCGATTTGCGCGCTGGATGAACGCGGCAAACAGTATACTTCCATCGAGTTCGCACGAGTACTGAGTGACTGGCGTGATCAGGGTGCCAACGAACCAACCTTTGTCATTGGCGGTGCCGATGGACTAGCGAAGGAACTCCGCCAGAAGGCCGACATGAAACTAAGCTTTGGAAGCATGGTTTGGCCACACATGCTGGTTCGGGTCATGCTCGCCGAACAGCTCTACAGAGCGGCGTCAATTCTTGCAGGAAGCCCCTATCATCGCGAGTGAGTGGCAGGCTCGACGAAATCTAGGTCTTAACGTCAGGCGCGTCCCGCCCCGTATACTCTTTGATACCCGCTATCTCATCGGCGCTGCTGATCACCCCCGCCAACGCATCCTCAACTGATTCTTCAAGTTTGTCCGGCTCAGATTGGTACGCTTCCAAATAAACTCTAAGCGTAGCACCGACAGTGCCCGTCCCCGACAGACGGAAAACGATACGGCTACCGTCTTCGAAAGCAACTCGTATGCCCTGACCTTCTGAACGACTATGATCCACTGGATCGTCGTAGGAGAATTCGTCAGCCTCCGCGACCACGCCCGCTGCGAAACTCTTGCCAGGTAGCTCGGACAACTGACTCCGCAGCGCTTCCATCATTTCCGCTGCACGGCCGGCGTCCACAGCTTCATAATCATGGCGCGAGTAGTAATTCCGGCCATATGCTTTCCAGTGCTCACTCAACAGGTCCTGAACGGACGAGCCCGTTTCAGCCAAGATGTTAAGCCATAGCAGAACCGCCCAAACTCCGTCCTTTTCACGAACATGGTCACTGCCTGTGCCAGCACTTTCCTCGCCGCAAAGCGTTGCGCGGCCTGCATCAAGTAGGTTGCCGAAGAACTTCCAGCCTGTCGGTGTCTCGAAACACTCCAAACCTTTAGCTTCGGCGACACGATCGACGGCCCGAGATGTTGGCATCGACCGGGCAACACCCGCCAAACCGTTTGCGTATCCGGGTGCAAGATGCGCGTTCGCGGCCAGCACCGCCAAACTGTCAGATGGCGTCACGTAGATCCCGCGACCCAGGATCATGTTTCGATCCCCATCACCGTCAGACGCCGCCGCAAAATCAGGCGCGTCCGAACTCATCACGAGATCCACAAGTGGTTTCGCCCAAATCGGGTTTGGGTCTGGATGACCCTTTCCAAAGTCGGGCTTGGGCACGCCATTCAATACAGTTCCCGGACGAGCGCCCAACCGGCGTTCAAAGATTTCCGTGGCGTACGGGCCGGTGACAGCGTGCATGGCGTCAAATGACATTGTGAAGCCACCGGCAAAGAGCGCACGGATCTTCTCGAAATCAAACAGGCTTTCCATAAGCGCGACGTAATCGCTTACAGGGTCCACAACCTCGACGATCATCTCGCCAAACTGCTTCTCCCCGACTGAGGAAAGAACAACATCTTGGCTTTCAAGAATATCGTAGCTCGAAATCACCTTAGTCGCTTCGAACATCCGATTGGTGACGTCCTCGGGCGCAGGGCCACCGTTGCTTACGTTGAACTTGACCCCAAAATCCTCGTCGATGCCACCGGGGTTGTGGCTGGCCGACATGATAATGCCACCGTCAGTTTTTCTCTGGCGAATGAGATTGGAAGCGGCCGGGGTCGACAAAATTGCGTTCTGTCCGACGATCACTCTCTTCGCACCACTGGCCGATGCCATGCGCAAGATCACCTGCGCCGCGCGCTTGTTGAAATAGCGACCGTCACCGCCAAGAACGAACGTCTTGCCATCTGCACCACCGATGCCATTCCAGATGGATTGGACGAAGTTTTCCAAATAGTGCGGGCCCATGAAGACTCTGGTCTTTTTGCGCAAACCAGATGTGCCCGGTTTCTGACCTTCAATCGGCGATGTTTCGATTGTCATCTTTTCCACGTCAATCTCCCCCTATTTCAGGCCTCTTCGGCGACGAGCACCAATGCAGAGACGCTTTGTTCTTCAATATGAATGTCTCGGCC
The DNA here is from genome assembly GCA_964568435.1 of uncultured Boseongicola sp. Classification (GTDB taxonomy): domain Bacteria; phylum Pseudomonadota; class Alphaproteobacteria; order Rhodobacterales; family Rhodobacteraceae; genus Boseongicola. The sequence continues at coordinate 3,654 of CAZMRS010000009.1, forward strand.
GTTAACGACCACAGGCTTATGCGTCGGCTTTGCCGTTTCGATGTCATGGCGCCAAAGCTGGCCGTCAGGTGCGGGCGGAAGTTTGAAATCCGTCGCACCGCCTGCGTTGAATATCACTAACACAGCGTACTCGGCCGCAGCATAGGCTGGAGTTCCGGCTGCCGTTCGCTTTTCCATCGCAAGCACTTTGCGAGAAGGATCATGCCAATCCAACGTAGTCATCGGCTTTGCATCTTCACGCCACCAAAACAAATCCTCGACGCTGTCGATCATACGCTCACGCGAGTGCAAAAACAGCTTTTGGCGCAATACAGGGTGCTCTTTGCGAAATGCGATCATAGATTTGGTGAACGCCAGCATTTCGTCATCGCTATCGGCCCAATTTATCCATGCGATCTCGTTGTCTTGCGCGTAGGCATTGTTGTTGCCGTTTTGCGTATTTCCAATCTCGTCACCGGCAAGAATCATCGGTGTGCCTTGGGACAACAAAAGCGTCGCCATCATTGCCCTCTTGCGACGCGCCCGCGCTTCCACAATGGATGGGTCGTCAGTCTCTCCTTCAACACCGAAATTGGCGGAGTAGTCTTCCGAATGACCGTCTTTACCGTCTTCGCCGTTCGCCTCGTTGTGTTTGCGCGAGTAGCTGACGAGATCCTGCAAGGTCATTCCGTCATGAGCAGTCAGAAAGTTGACAGACGCCGTGGCATGACGGTGCGAATGATCGAACTGCGGAGCGGAACCAGTCAGGCGCGCGCCTAAATCAGCAATTCGACCTGGGTCACCTCTCCAAAATCGTCTCACGCCGTCGCGGAATTTGTCGTTCCACTCAAGAAATGGCGGCGGGTAAGCTCCAAGTTGATACCCGCCCGGACCAATATCCCAAGGCTCCGCAATCAACTTGCAACCTGCAAGAACAGGGTCTTGACGAATGGCTTCAAAGAACCCGGCATTTCTATCAAAACCACTGGGCCGCCGTCCAAGGACACTCGCAAGATCAAACCGAAACCCATCGACACCCATGACGGACACCCAATACCGCAAGCTATCCATGACCATCCTCAGAACCATGGGATGATCCACATTCACAGTGTTCCCAGTCCCGGCGAAGTTGGCATAGTGACGGCGGTCACGCTCGAGAACGTAATAACTTGCGTTGTCGAGACCACGAAAAGACAGCGTGGGCCCAAGCTGATCACCTTCGGGCGTGTGGTTGTAAACAACGTCGAGAATGACCTCTAGGCCGGCTTCGTGATACCGGTCCACCATCTCGCGAAAGCCCGCAACTCCCTTGGGTCCAAGATACCGAGGATCAGGGGCAAAAAACCCAAAAGACTGGTAGCCCCAGTAATTGGTGAGCCCCTTCTTGATGAGGAAATGCTCGCTCATGAAGGCGTGGATGGGCAAAAGCTCGACCGCGGTTACCCCAAGGTCGGTCAGGCGTTCCAACATGGCCGGTTCAGCCAATCCATCAAACGTTCCCTTCGCCTCGATGCGTTGATGCATTTGCGTCAAGCCGCGCACATGGCCTTCGTAAATGATTGTGTCGGTCTTCGGGATGTTGGGGCGCTTCGGCTCAGCAAAATCGAACGGTGCCGTTACAACGCAGCGTGGCATGAAGGACGAACTGTCTTTGGTATCAAAACTTAAATCCAGCGCATCGGCGTTTCGGTCGTAACCAAATATCGAGTCATCCCATTTGGGGTGCCCAGTTAGCTGGCGTGCGTAAGGGTCGATAAGCAGCTTATTTACGTTGAACCTGTGACCTTCGTCTGGTCGATACGCCCCCTGCGCCCTGAGCCCGTAAAGTTGGCCTGCTTTCAAGCCATTGATATGTCCGTAGAATACTCCGCCTTCCCGTTCAGGAAGGGGGATTCGGGTTTCAGCGCCACTCTCATCAAAAAGACAAACGTAAATCTGCGTCGCGTGATCCGAAAAGACAGCAAAGTTAACGCCATCTTCAGTCACCGTCGCCCCGAGAGGTGCGCTCAATCCGGGACCAACCGAAAAGCTCATGCTGCGTCCGTCAACCGATCATAAAGTGCCGCGTACTCGGCTGCAGATGCTTCCCAACCAACGCTTTGGCGCATGCCGTTGCTCTGCAGCATCGCCCAAGTGTCCACGTCAGCATAAAGCTCTGTTAGCTGCGTCAACGCCCCTGCTAATGCGTGTGACGTCAGCGGAGCAACCTGCAAGCCCGTCGCGACACCTGACCTCAATGCCATCGGACTGGCCGGAATTACCGTGTCGACCAAACCACCCGTCGCAGCTACGACAGGAACAGTCCCGTAGCGAAGCCCATAGAGCTGCGTCAGGCCGCAAGGTTCAAACCTTGATGGAACAAGGATCGCGTCAGCGCCGGCCATCATACGGTGGCTCAGAGCTTCATCGTATCCAATCCGAACAGCAACGTTCGAGTGATCTGCGGCGGCTTTCGAAAATGCGTCTTCAAGCGCCTTATCGCCCGACCCAAGAACGGCCAACTGGCCGCCTCGGTCGATGAAAGCGGGCAAGGCTTCCAGCAAAAGATCGAGCCCCTTTTGATGGCTAAGCCGCGAAACAACAACTGCCAGCGGACCTTCGGCATCAGGCAGGCCGAACTCTTTTCGTAAACGAGCCTTCGCACGCCCTTTGCCACGGGGCGTTTTGTAAGTGACGATCTCCGGATCCGTACGCGGGTCCCAAACATCCAGATCGATGCCATTCAGGATGCCGCTCAAATCACCTGATCGACCGCGCAGAACTCCGTCGAGGCCCATTCCAAATTCCGGTGTCGTGAGTTCACGGGCATAGGTTGGGCTAACGGTCGTCAGCGCGGTTGCGTACTGCAAACCGGCTTTCAAAGCCCCGATCTGGCCCCAATACTCAAACCCCGTTTGCGTAAAGTCCGCAGGGTCCAACCGAAGGGCGCGAAGTCGATCCGCAGGAGCAAGGCCATGAAAAGCGATGTTGTGAATCGTTAAAACCGACGGCACATCCACTTCATTTTTCTTCAGATAGTACGGCGCAAAACCACCCTGCCAGTCATGTACGTGAACCACTTCTGGAGCCCAGTCATCGGCACCATCACGCGCAAGAAGCATTGCCACCCAAGACAAAGCTGCGAACCGTTCCGGGTTGTCAGGATAGTCCTTCCCACTTTCGTCAAGGTATGGAGAACCCGAGCGACCGAACAGATGATCGGCCTCAACGACGTAGAGCATAAGCCCCTTGGACTTTGCATAAAGCACCCGCGCTGGGCCACCAAAAAGATCATCCTCTTCACGTATGACTTGAGGTTTTCGCAATCCCTTGAGAACTGCGGGATACCCCGGCAGGAGCGTTCGCATTTCGTGCCCAAGTGGGGCCAAGGCGCCTGGTAATGCTCCCGCAACATCCGCAAGCCCGCCTGTTTTCACAAACGGGACACACTCGGACGTGACAGAAAGAATGCGAGTCATAGTTTGGCAGCGCGCTCGTCTAACATGGATTGTGTAATCAGTGTGACGCCCGCATCAGTGACGCGGAACCACTTATTATCTTCCGCCGGGTCCTCTCCAACAACCAGGCCTTCGGGAATTTGAACACCGCGATCAACGACACAGTTCTTCAAACGTGCCGATCTTGCGACGTTCACATAAGGCAGCGCTACAACCTGATCCAACGATGCATAACTGTTTGTATGCACCTGGGTAAATAGAAGCGACTTCCTGATTTCTGTACCCGAAATAATACAACCGCCCGACACAAGTGACGACACAGCCGATCCCCGTCTCTCGTCCTGGTCATGAATAAACTTTGCCGGCGGCACGCTTTCCGAATACGTCCAGATCGGCCAGTTGGTGTCCCAAAGATCCAAGTCAGGGGTGAAGTCGGTCAAATCCAGATTGGCTCTCCAGAACGCATCCACTGTTCCGACGTCGCGCCAATAGGCGGGGGCGTCCGGCGCATGTCGCACGCACGAGTCATTGAAGCGATGTGCCTGTGCTTTCCCATTGGCGACAATCTGCGGAATGATGTCTCCACCAAAGTCGTGCGACGACTCCGGGTCAGCCGCGTCTGCAAGAAGTAGTTCTCGCAAAAAGGACCATTTGAATACATAGATGCCCATCGACGCCAGCGCGTTGTCCGGGTCACCCGGAATGGCAGGAGGATCTGCGGGCTTTTCAAGAAATTGCGTAATCTTGTCTGTTTCGTCGACGTGCATCACTCCGAATGCCGTAGCTTCTTCACGGGGGACAGTGAGGCACCCAACGGTCACATCGGCATTGGTGTCCACATGCTGACGAAGCATGATCTCGTAGTCCATCTTGTAGATGTGATCGCCGGCAAGAATAAGAATGTATTCAATGTCATAACTGTCCACGATGTCGATGTTCTGGGTCACCGCATCGGCGGTTCCCACGTACCATTTGTTCTCAGCGACACGCTGGGAAGCAGGTAGAATATCGAGGTACTCGTTCCTTTCGGCTCGAAAGAACGCCCAACCACGCTGGCAGTGTCGGATCAACGAATGCGCTTTGTATTGGGTCGCGACAGACATCTTGCGGATGCCAGAGTTCAGTGCGTTCGACAAAGCAAAGTCGATGATCCGAGTCTTGCCGCCAAAAAACACAGCGGGTTTCACCCGGTTATCCGTCAACTCCTTTAACCGAGACCCACGTCCACCGGCCAATACAAATGCCATGGATCGGTTTGTGAGTCGGTTGTTCTGATTTGGCATGTGGTCCTCCCCTTTATTCTTATAATCTTGTGTGCGTTTTATGGTCCTTCATAGGTCAAAATGACCGTGCTTAGTGGCGGTACCGTGACTTTCGCCGAAGCGGGTTGCCCGTGCCATCCCTCCTCGATGGCATGAACTGCACCCATGTTTCCACGATCGCCGCCGCCATAAATGCTGGCGTCTGTATTCAATCTCTCCGCCCATTTGCCGCTATGAGGTAGCCCGCACGTCCAATCTGTACGCTCACCTGGCGTAAAGTTTGAGATAACCACGACAGGACGATCATTCTCTCCGCCACGCCGGATCCAGGCATAGGTACTTGCCTCCGCGTCATTCGACTCAATCCACTGGAACCCATCCGGCTCACAATCTTTGACGTGAAGCGACGGTTGCTCGCGGTAGACAGAGTTCAGATCCCGCACGAGCCTCTGCATGCCCTCGTGCCGTTCATCGCCAAGGCAGGACCAATCAAGAGACTGGTTGTGGTTCCACTCAGCCGCTTGGGCGAACTCCTGACCCATAAACAGAAGCTTCTTGCCGGGATGTCCCCACATAAATCCATAGTAAGCGCGGAGATTGGCGAACTTCTCCCAATCATTGCCCGGCATCTTGTTCAGCATCGATCCTTTGCCGTGCACAACCTCGTCATGGCTGATCGGCAAAATGAAATTCTCTGAAAATGCGTAGTGCAAACCAAAGGTCATCTGATGATGATGGTGCTTGCGATAGATTGGATCCTTTTTCACGTACTCCAACGTGTCATTCATCCAACCCATGTTCCACTTGTACCCGAAACCAAGCCCACCTTGATCAACGGGTCGCGATACACCTGGGAAACTTGTCGATTCCTCTGCAACCGTCATGATGCCGTCGACTTTCCCGTAGGTCTGCACGTTCATGTTTTGCAGGACTGAAATCGCCTCGTAATTCTCGCGACCGCCGTCTTTATTGGGAACCCACTCGCCTTCTTTCCGGCTGTAATCGCGATAAAGCATTGAGGCGACCGCATCCACGCGCAAGCCGTCAATATGATACTCTTCAAGCCAATAAAGGGCGTTGGACACGAGGAAGTTCGAAACCTCTCTCCGTCCATAGTTGTAAATGTACGTGTTCCAGTCCTGATGAAAGCCTTCCCGCGGATCGGCGTGTTCATACAGTGCCGTCCCATCAAACCGACCAAGACCATGTGGATCGGTGGGGAAATGCCCCGGAACCCAATCGAGCAACATGCCAACACCCTTTTGATGCGCCGCATCGACTAGATCGCGAAACTCATGGGGCGGTCCAAAACGCACGGTGGGCGCGAACATGCCCACGGGCTGATACCCCCAAGAGCCGTCAAACGGAAACTCGCTGATGGGCAACAGCTCGATATGGGTGAACCCCATATCCACAACGTAATCGACAAGTTCATCCGCCAGCTCTTTGTAGCTGAGCATCCGATTGTCTTCTTCGACTTTCCGTCGCCATGACCCGAGATGCACCTCGTACACCGAAATCGGAGCAGTGCGCGCGTTCCGCCCGCCACGTTCTGCCATCCAGCCAGCGTCGTCCCAACCATAGCCGCTGATATCGCGCACAATGCTGGCGTTCTCGGGTGCGTGCTGGCTGCCAAACCCCACTGGGTCGGCCTTCAGCGGCATGGTCGTGCCGTCAATCCCGAGGATCTCGTACTTGTAAACCGTGCCCTCTCCGATGCTCGGAACAAACGTTTCCCAAACACCAGTGGTCCCACGGCGACGCATCGGATGGCGGCGACCATCCCATGCATTGAAGTCACCAATGGCAGACACACGACGCGCATTCGGAGCCCAAACCGCGAAGTGCGTGCCCAGAGTGCCCTCGTGGGTTACAACATGCGCACCCAAAACATGCCAAATCCGCTCGTGAGTGCCCTCCGCAAGAAGGTATTCATCCATCTCGCCCATGACGGGGCCAAAGCGGAAGGCATCTTCCATCTCCCACCGGCCGCCAGCGCTGTCTTCACCTCTCAGAATATACGGCTTCGCACCGGGAACCTTGCCCGAGAATACGCCCGGTGCGTCTGGGACGGGCTCCAAAGAATGTGCTTTTCCCGCGACCACAGCCCAAAGTTGTGTCGCACCTGGATCAAAGGCCGTCACATACCGCGATCGACCGATCTTATGCGGCCCCAAAACGGCGAAAGGATCGTCATGTTGTCCAACCACAATCCGGCGCGCGTCTTCGAGTGAAATCGCAAAGTCGGTCGGTGTTGGTTGTGACACTATGATCTCCCCAAGTCGTTTCTACAGCACAGTCGCCCAGAACCTAAGCGGCGGCAATCCTCCGCAGCGGAGTCGAGGGCAAGGCGTCCCAGATTTCAGAAGCATAACCCCGGATCGTACGGTCTGACGAGAACCAACCTGATCTTGCCGTGTTCAATGCCGCCATCCGCGCCCAGCGAGCACTATCGACATAAGCCCGATCCGCCTCACGCGATGCGCGCCAGTAGTCCGTGAAATCTGAGGCAACCAAAAAATAGTCCGGCCCGGAAACATTATCCGCAATGCCTCTGAACCTGTCGTGGTCGCCATCCGCAAATGTGCCATTACGTAGGGCGTCCAATGCTCTGGCAATTTTTGGGTCGGCACCAATAGCCAAACCAGCATGACCGTCCACTTCGCGACGCGCCCATACCTCTTGAGCGGTCATACCGAAAAGGAAGAAGTTGTCCTCGCCCACGTGCTCGCGGATTTCCACGTTGGCACCATCAAGCGTTCCGATCGTCAAGGCACCGTTTAATGCGAATTTCATATTCCCCGTACCAGAAGCCTCTTTCCCCGCCGTGGAAATCTGCTCCGAAAGATCGGCCGCCGGAATCAAGCGCTCGGCCAATGTCACGTTGTAGTTCGGTGGATAAACGATCTTGAGCCATTTCGACGTCACTGGGTCGTTGTTCACCACACGTGCGACGGAATTGATGAGATGAATAATTTCTTTCGCGAAATAGTACCCAGGTGCCGCTTTGCCTCCAAAGATTACCACGCGAGGGGTCCAATCAGCGTTCGGGTGGTCACGCATTTCTTGCCAAAGGGCAATCGTCTCAAGGATGTTAAGGTGCTGGCGTTTATACTCATGGATACGCTTGATCTGAATGTCGAACATCGCATCCGGGTCGACCTTCACACCCAATTCAGTCCCAAACCAATTCGACAGAGCTTCCTTGTTTGCGCGCTTGGCAGACGTAAATCGCTCGAGGAACCCACCATCGTCAAGATGCGGCTCCAGCTGCTTCAACTGCTCCGCATCTCCAATCCACCCGTCACCTATGGCGTCGGTGATCACAGACGACAAAGCGGGATTGCATGTCTTCAACCAACGCCGGGGCGTCACGCCGTTCGTTTGATTTACAATGCGATCAGGATGCTGCTCGTGCAGTTCCTTGAAAACCGTTTCCGTCATGAGCCCTGAATGCAGTGCCGAAACGCCGTTCACCTTGGACGCCATGATGAAGCTCAACTCGCCCATCTTCACCTGACCGTGCTCAAGAATGCTGACGCCCGGATACTGCTGGCGATGCGCATCGTTGATCTGACCGATAAGCTGCATGTGTCTTGGCAGAAGATACCCCATCAGACCTTCCGACCAGCGCTCTAAAGCCTCTGGCAGGAGCGTATGGTTGGTGTAGTTCAGGCAACCACGAGCGATCATCACGGCATCGGCAAATTGCATGCCCCGCTCATCATGCAACAATCGCACCAACTCCGGCCCGGCGATCGCAGGATGAGTGTCGTTCATTTGGATCGCAACCTTCTTCGGCAGATCGCGCAGATCGCTGTGCTCGCTTTCGAACCGTCGCAGGATGTCCCGCAAAGATGCGGCCGTGAAGAAGTACTCTTGTTTCAGACGCAGCGCCTTGCCCTGCTCTGTCGTGTCATCCGGGTACAAAACACGGCTAATTGTTCGTGCAAGGGCCTCGGGTTCCGCTGCACCGGCATAGTCCCCCGCGTTAAAGCGGCCGAGGTCCAGAACAGATTTAGGGACAGCCCCCCAAAGGCGCAGCGTATTTGCCCATTCACCTTTCCAGCCGACAACCGGAGTATCGAACCCTTGTGCAATCACGGCCTCATGCGGACGCCAAACGGTGCGGCCACCGTTCTCGTAGGTCTCGCCAGAAAATCCAATCTCAAACGCCGCTTCAGGGCGTTCAAATTCCCAGACGTGTTCTTGTGTCAGCCAGTCTTCCGGCTCTTCAACTTGCCTGCCGTCATTAAAACGCTGGCGAAACAAACCATGCTCATACCGAATGCCGTAGCCATAGGCGGGGATCCCAAGCGTCGAAAGGCTCTCCAAGAAACATGCTGCCAGTCGACCTAGCCCGCCGTTGCCCAATGCGGCATCCGGTTCATCATGGATGACCTTGTCGAAGGACAAGCCCAGTCCATCAAAAACCGCTTTCGCCTCGTCCAGAATACCGGTGTTCGCCATCGCGTCTTCCAACACGCGGCCGATCAGGAACTCCATCGAAAGATAATAGACACGCTTTGCGCCGGCTCGGTAAGTTGCGCGTGTGGATTCAAACCAAGGATCAACAATCCGATCACGGGTCGCCAATGACAGGGCGACACGCCAATCGTAGACCGTCGCATGCTCAGCATCTTTGCCGAGGCTATACTTCAAATGCGAAAAAATCGCGTCTTCCAGGGTTTGATCACTCACAACGCCGATCTCCAGGCCGTCAATCTACATCTCGTTAGCGTTAACTTGATGCTTATTGAGTGGTTTCACGCCCCTTGCAAGGCATCAATCGAAGAACCTGTGACTAAACAGCCATAGTTGCGTTGATCGCCTTCTTCCAAACTGCATATTTGTCCTCACGATCCTCCTCATCCATTTGAGGTTCGAACCGCGCTTCAAGCGCCCAATTCTTCGCGAAATCAGACTGCTCAGGGTACAATCCAGCTTTCATTCCGGCGAGCCAAGCCGCCCCCAAAGCTGTTGTTTCCTTCACATCCGGACGATCAACTGGCGCACCAATAATGTCGGACAAAAACTGCATCGTCCAATCGCTTGCAGACATTCCACCATCCACACGGAGCACGCCCTCCAACTCTGTAGGGGAATCGGCGTGCATCGCTTCAAGAAGGTCGCGCGTTTGGTATCCAACACTTTCCAAGGCCGCTCGCGCAAATTCTGCAGGTCCCGAATTTCGTGTCAAACCGAAGATTGCGCCCCGACAGTCCGGTTTCCAATAAGGCGCGCCAAGCCCGGTAAACGCTGGCACCATCACCACTGACTGCGTGGGGTCTGCCGCCTCGGCAAGGGGTTGTGTCTCCGGCGCCTCACGGATGATCTTCAAACCATCGCGCAGCCACTGCACAACGGCACCGGCAATAAAGATCGACCCTTCCAGCGCGTAGGTCTTCTTCCCGTCCAGCTGGTAGGCAATTGTCGTCAAAAGCCGATTTTTGGAACGGATGGGCGTGTCGCCCGTATTCAGAAGCGCGAAACATCCCGTTCCGTAAGTCGATTTCATCATACCCTTGTCAAAACAAGCCTGACCAACAGTCGCCGCCTGTTGATCGCCCGCGACACCAAGAATAGGGATCTCGCGACCAAACAAATCGGACCGTGTCGCGCCAAAATCTGCGGCACAGTCTTTCACCTCCGGCAACATCTCGATTGGAATGTCGAACATCCCGCAGATCGTGGTCGACCAACTGCCCTTTTCGATGTCGAACAACATTGTGCGGCACGCATTGGTTGCGTCCGTCGCGTGGACCTTGCCGCCCGTCAAGTGCCAGATGATATAAGTATCGACCGTTCCAAAGAGTAATTCGCCTTTAGCCGCACGCTCTCGAGAGCCCGGAACCTTATCCAAGATCCATTTCAGTTTCGTCGAAGAGAAGTAAGGATCAAACAGCAGGCCTGTTTTCTCAGTGATCGTGGGTTCGTGACCAGCGGCGACCATCTCGGCACAGTAGTCTGCCGTCCGACGGTCTTGCCAAACAATGGCGTTGTAGATTGGCTCGCCGGTTTCCTTGTCCCAAACGATTGTCGTCTCTCGTTGGTTCGTGATGCCGATCGCCGCGATATCATTGGCGCTGATACCGGCCTTCTCGATCGCAGCACGACACGTGGCAGCCACTGTCGACCAAAGGTCAGAAGGGTCATGCTCCACCCAACCGCTTGCCGGGTAGTGCTGAGGAAACTCTTCCTGGGCGATCGTCTTGATCTTCATCGACTCGTCAAAAAGGATCGCACGGCTCGACGTCGTCCCCTGATCTATCGCCATAACGTAACGCATTCTGTTCTCCTCCCCCAAGATCGGGAATGTCGTAGCTCTATAAAGCCGCAGGCACCAAGGGCTTCGGCATGGTTTCAGCCAGTCGGGCAACCTGCTCCTTCGTCAAGCGCAGACCAAGCTTCGAGCGACGCCAGACAATGTCCTCAGCCGATCGCGCAAACTCTTTCTTCACCAGCCACTTTACCTCGGCCTCGGTTAACGTGGCGCCAAAATCCTCGCCCAACTCCTCGGCAGTCTTTGCCGTCCCCAGGATCAACCAGGCGTCGGTTCCATAGGCCCGCACCAATCGTCTTGCCCAGAAAGCTGACAAAAAGGGAAACTCCCCCTTCAGGCTATCAACCAGCGCGTCAAAGTCCTCAACCTTGAAATCCCCCCCAGGCAAGGCGACCCCAGCCGTCCATTCGTCACGGCCCGTCTCGAAAAACGGCTTTAGCTTCGCCATCGCTTGCTCGGCCAGTTTTCGGTACGTCGTGATCTTACCCCCGAACACGCTCAGGATTGGTGGGCCAGCTTCATCAAGAGAAAGCACATAATCCCGTGTGGCTGCTGTCGCAGACTTAGCACCATCGTCATAAAGCGGGCGAACGCCGGAATAACTCCAAACGACGTCCTTCCGTGAAATATCGTTCTTCAGATA
>CAZMRS010000010.1:0-3827 GCA_964568435.1 uncultured Boseongicola sp.
TGATCGCGCGACAGCGGAAGTGGTTGCAGACCAGATTGCCTGCGGGATCGATGTGCCGACCGACGGCGAAGTGAGACGCGAGAACTATGTCCACTATCAATGCCGGCATTTCGAAGGTTTCGACTTTGAAGGTTTAACACGCAGGGTACTACGCAATGGCGCCTATGTGAGCGATCTCCCGACCATTCGAGGCACGGTTGTGGCTCGGGGACCCTCCCGGTTGGTGCGTGATTGGCAGGTTGCCGAGGCCGCCGCTGGTCGCCCGGTTAAGATCACGTTGCCGGGCCCAATGACCATCAGCGATACGACGGCAGACGCGTTCTATCACGATCAGGAAGCACTCGCTGAGGACTTGGCGAGCGCCCTGAACTCGGAAGTTCTAGCTCTTGCCGAAGCAGGATGCCGGTACATCCAGATCGACGAACCCATTTTCGCGCGAAAGCCGGCCCAGGCCTTGGATTTTGGAGTACGTACTTTGGCGAAGTGTTTCGACGGAGCGCCAGAAGACGTCACGCGCGTCGTCCATATGTGCTGCGGGTACCCGGATAAACTGGACGCGACGGATTATCCGAAGGCGGATCCGAAGAGCTATGAACAGATTGCACACGCGGTGGACGGTGTCGTGGATCAGATCAGCATCGAAGATGCGCACCGTCACAACCCTTTGGAAGTGTTTAGATTATTTGAAAAATCGAGCCTCATCGTCGGCTTGGTCAAAATCGCATCGAGCAAGGTTGAAACCATTGACGAGATTGCCAAGCGGATCGAGTTGATCCTTGGTGTCCTGCCCCCAGAACGCTTCATCGCTGCCCCGGATTGCGGTCTCGGCTTCCTCGGGCGCGAGCTTTCGCTTGTCAAATTGTCGAACATGACAGCCGCTGCACGCCGATTTTGAAGCGTTGCCAACCTGCCGCGGATCGCGACACGTTTTGGTAAGTGTCTTGAGTGGCTGTCGGACCTTTGGCAGTGTGCCGGAAAACAAACACGAGGTGCCGGCGCGTTTCGGTACCCGAGGCAATGAGTGAGGCACTATCCATGAGCGAACCGGCACCCTTGGCCGAGGACCTGCGCGCGCGCATTCTCAGCGAACCCGATGCAATCCTGAGCGACCCCGAGGTGATGCGCGCCTTGATCGCTGCCAATGAACAGTCGATGGGCAGCAACATCGTTGATCTTAGGGGCGTAGCAATGGAACGCCTTGAAGATAGGTTGAGCCGGCTAGAGGACACGCACAATTCGGTCATTGCTGCGGCATATGAAAATCTTGCCGGGACCAACCAGATTCACCGAGCCATCCTGGCGTTTCTTGAACCCATTGAGTTCGAAGCCTTTATTCGCTGCCTCGGTGAAGATGTGATGGATATTCTGCGCGTCAGGCAGGTGCGGCTTCTTCTCGAAAGCCATGAAGCCACGATGGACCCATCGTTGGTCAACGTAAGCGACGTGCTGTCCATCGCAGAACCGGGATTTTCTGAGTATTACGCTGGGCGAGGAAAGCCCCCACGCCAAGTGACACTGCGGGGCGTAAATCCAAGCGAAGCGACGATTTACGGTGCGAATGCCGACTGGGTGCGATCTGAAGCCTGTATCCTTCTGGATTTCGGAGACACCCGTTTGCCGGGCATGCTGGCGCTTGCATCAGATGATCCGCATCAGTTTTCTGCAAGCCACGGGACCGATCTGCTATGCTTTATGGGTAGTGTCTTTGAACGCGCCATGCGGCGCTGGCTCGGGTGATCTCGCCCGGTCTCAGGGATGCGCAAGAGCGCTGGTTGTCTGAACTTTCCGCCGTGGGCGGCCGTGCCGAGAAGACTATCCATGCGTACCGGCAAGATGTGCTTGGGTTTTTGGCTTTCCTGCAGACCCATTTTGGCGAGGAGCAAGGAACGTCTACCCTCGGGCGCATTGATACCCGGGACATGCGCGCATGGATGGCGCATGAAAGGGGACGTGGCATCAGTGCGCGGTCACTGGCGCGGGCACTGTCTGCTGTGAAGAACTTCGTCGGGTGGATGGCCGAACGCGATGGGTTTGATCCGACCGCCGTGTTGATGACCCGCGCACCCAGATTTAAATCCAAACTGCCAAGGCCATTGGAACAGACTGCCGCGAAGGCCATGATCGAAGCGGTTGAGTTGCAAGCAAGCACAAATTGGATCGCCCAGCGAGATATGGCAGTTCTGACGCTGCTGTACGGTTGCGGGCTTCGGATATCCGAGGCTTTGTCGTTGACTGGTCGGATCCTTCCAATTGGTGAGACCATCAGGATCGTCGGAAAAGGGGGTAAGGAGCGATTGGTGCCCGTCATCCCGGCAGCGCGTCGCGCGGTTGAAGGCTATGCGGCGTGCGTTCCTTTCGACATCACCGAGGATGATCCGTTGTTCCGCGGTGCGCGTGGAGGAGCCCTTAACCCGAGAATGATCCAAAAGGTGATGGAGCGGGCCCGCACGCAACTTGGGTTACCGGCAACCGCAACGCCTCATGCCATGCGCCATAGTTTTGCGACGCACCTTTTGAACGCCGGGGGCGACCTCCGCTCGATCCAAGAGCTTCTGGGGCACGCGTCTTTATCGACAACTCAAGCCTATACCGCAGTCGACACGGCCCGTTTGATGGAGGTCTACGACGCAGCCCACCCACGAGCGGAGCGTTAGGTCGGATCCCAAATGTCTGGTACTTCCAAGCACTTTGCGGCAAGAGGGGCGGCATGACGATCAAGACCAAGGCCTATCTCGTTCATTTGCTCACAGCGACCGGTGCCGTGCTGGCTATGTTGGCAATGCTCGAGGCCGTGCAACTCGATTGGGCCATGATGTTCTTTTGGCTGGTCGTCGCCTTTGGCGTGGACGGTATCGATGGCCCGCTAGCCCGCGCGACCAGTGTAAAAGAGAACGCTCCGCGCATCGATGGGGTTCTTCTGGATCTGATTATCGATTACCTGACATACGTCTTCATTCCGGCATTCGCGCTGTTCACTTCTGGCCTGTTGCCGGGCTGGACGGGATGGTTCGCGATTATCGTAATTACGTTCACTTCGGCGCTGTATTTTGCGGATACACGCATGAAAACAGACGATAACTCGTTCTCGTGATTTCCGGGCTGCTGGAACATGGTGGTGCTTGTCCTGTTCGCGATTCAGCCGAACTTCTGGGTGAGTTTGGCGATCGTGACGCTTCTTGCGATTGGAATGTTCCTGCCACTTAAGTTCGTTCACCCTGTTCGTACGGAGCGCTGGAGATTAATCACATTGCCGATGGCGTTGGCTTGGACATTCTTTGCAGGGTGGGCGGCGTGGGTCGCGTTTGACCCCAACACACTTGTGTTCTGGGGCCTCATCGTTACATCGCTTTGGCTGACCTTCGCGGGCGCCGCCCAACAATTCCTTTACGGCGAAGAGATCTAGTCGGAACTATTGGCCCTTAGGTTTTCTTGGATCGGCTGTTTTGCGGCGCGATCCCGGGTGAACAGACGCGGCCAGAATGTGTTCTGAGCCGTGCACCACATGGCTGGCTTCTCCTACAATTTTGTCATCGGGCGGTCTCGCGACGTCGTGGTTTTTGTCTGGGTAATCGAACTGCGCAAGGAAGTGGCGCATACAGTTCAGCCGTGCGCGTTTCTTGTCGTTGGATTTCACGACAGTCCATGGTGCGTCGGCAGTGTCGGTGTAGAAGAACATCGCCTCTTTTGCCTCGGTATAGTCGTCCCATTTATCGAGGCTTGCACGGTCGATAGGCGATAGCTTCCATTGCTTAAGAGGGTCGGTTTCACGCGATTTGAAACGCCTGAGTTGTTCATCTTGCGTGACAGAAAACCAGTCTTTCATAAGG
>CAZMRS010000010.1:3837-4817 GCA_964568435.1 uncultured Boseongicola sp.
TGTATGCCGCTACGGGTCAGCATACGCTCAAGCTCAGGAGTTTCGCGCATGAACTCAAGGTATTCAGTGGGTTCACAGAAGCCCATGACGCGTTCGACGCCGGCCCTGTTGTACCAGGATCGGTCATATAGAACGATTTCTCCAGATGTGGGTAAGTGTTTGATATATCTTTGATAAAACCATTGGCCACGCTCTTCGTTGGTCGGCTTGTTCAAAGCAACGACGCGTGCGGTCCTTGGGTTCAAGTGTTCCGTAAAGCGTTTGATCGTTCCGCCTTTTCCCGCAGCGTCTCGGCCTTCGAAAAGCATAACGATCTTTTGCCCTGTATCCTGAATCCAAAGCTGCGCCTTCAGAAGCTCGGCTTGGAGGGCGGCCTTCTCAGCCTCGTAATCAGAGCGGCTGAGCTTATCGGCATAGGGGTAGGTGCCGTTCTCAAATGCCAAGATGGCCGAGCCGTTTTCCGATTGTGAAATGGCGTTCTTTTCCATGGACGTCTCCCTATAGCCGTTGGGGCAGAGTCTGACGCTCCTCCAAGTTGCCTGCTATGATTCAGGTCAAAAAAAAAGAGCGCCCAGATGGACGCTCTTTGTACGGCTTGAGAGTAGGGGGAGTTAGCCGTTGTCGAGATTTAGCGCGACAAAGCGCGGATCGCCGTTCCGGTTGACCAGGAGGACGAGAGACTTCCGTCCAGCCTCGCGGGCTGCTTCGACGCGCTCTTTCAGGTCAGCGATGCTTGCAACGCTTTCTTGTGCGGCTTGGGTGATGACGTCGCCAACACGAAGACCTTTTTCAAAAGCTTCAGTGTCTTCTGCCACTTCCGAAACAACTAGACCTTCTACACTGTCGGACAGCCCCAACTGTTCCCGAAGCTCGTCGGTGATGGTCGATACCGTCAGCCCAAGGACTTCGGTGGTCGTTGGTTCCTCTTCGCGATTGATCGAAGCTGGAACGGCTTCCGCCTCTTCGCGACGACCAAGGGT
>CAZMRS010000010.1:4834-9683 GCA_964568435.1 uncultured Boseongicola sp.
CACCGTCACGGAAGATGACCACGCGAACCTCAGAGCCGACAGAAGTGTTTGCAACTTGGCGCACGAGACCCCGTGTGTCTTCAACTTCGACTCCATCGAAGCTCAGGATCACGTCACCGCTTTCCATACCAGCATCAAGCGCTGGGCCTTCCGGAACGTCGGTCACAAGCGCGCCCCGCGCTTCTTCGAGGCCAAGACCATCGGCAAGATCGTCTGTCACATCCTGGATACGAACACCCAACCATCCGCGACGAGTTTCACCAAAGTCGCGAAGCTGACCAATGACGTTTTCAGCAACGCGGCTCGACATTGCGAAGCCAATGCCGATGGAACCGCCATTCGGGCTAAGGATCGCTGTGTTCACACCGATCACTTCGCCGTCCATGTTGAACAGCGGGCCACCGGAGTTACCGCGGTTAATAGCAGCGTCCGTTTGGATGTAGTCATCGTAGGTGCCAGACAGCGCTCGGCCACGTGCAGAAACGATACCTGCAGAAACCGAAAAGCCCTGGCCGAGAGGATTACCCATGGCCATAACCCAGTCGCCGACGCGGGCCACTTCGCTATCGCCCCAAGGGACGTAAGACAGCGGTTCGTCGCTTTCGACTTTCAGAAGGGCGAGGTCGGTGTTCGGGTCGGTGCCCACGATTTCAGCTTCCAATTCGAAGCCTTCAAAGAACTCGATAAGGATCTCGTCGGCGCCCTGGATGACGTGGTTGTTTGTAACAATAAAGCCGTCTTCGGAGATCACAAAGCCAGAGCCAAGCGCCTGGCTGCGCCGCGGTGAGCGGCCATTGGGGCCGTTACGGTCCATAAAATCGTCGAAGAATTCCTCGAAAGGAGAGCCTTCAGGCACGATTGGCCCCGGTTGAGTGTTGGCTGCGACAGTCGTCGAGGTCGTGATATTCACAACTGACGGGCTGACCTGCTCTGCCAAATCTGCGAACGTTTCTGGTCTGGATTGTGCTGCAGCCGCAATGCTTTGCGCGATCAACAGGGCGGCGGCCAGGAAGGTCAGCCAAAGCGCTCGGAGCCTCAGGTCTGACGCTGGGTAAGTTTGGATTGCAGTTTTCTGCATACGGCGTTCCTCTAATATCTTCCTTGGATACTGCTTAACGCGGCACCCTCCACATCATAGCGTCTAGATAGGTGAGAAAATGTGCAAACCAAGATATGCTCGCGAATCTTCACCAGTGTGTGAAAGCAGCGTGCGCTAGCTTAACACGAAACGCCGGGTGTTGCGCGGTTTAAGACTTTGCGAGCGGACCTCTGGAAGTCCAGTTTAAATCTGTGGCACTGATGGCAGACTGGGCGTTTGCCTGTGCCTGATCTTTTGCCGATGAAGCGAGATACGCGTGCTTGAACACTTCCATGAAGGTGACCTTGTTTCAGTGCTGACCGCGCAGCCGATCGATCGTGCTTTGGACTACAAAGCGCCCGAGGGCGGCTGTTTTCAAGGCGCTTTCGTTGAGGTTCCTCTCGGGCCACGCAAGGTGTTGGGCGTGGTTTGGGGGAAAGGAGAGGGCGGCTACGATCTTTCCAAAGTGCGCTCGGTCATTCGGGTTTTGGATGCCGTGCCAATGCGTGATGAAATGCGCGAGTTTCTGGTGCGGGCCGGGGCGTACACGTTAACACCAATGTCGGCGATGGTTCGTTTGGCCACGCGGTCACCCGGGCTGAGCGATCCTCCGTCGATGCGGACCATTTACCGTCGCGGCACCGGCGAGCCGGACAGGTGGACCGACGCGCGGCGGCGTGTCGTTGACGTTCTGGATAGCTATGGCGGCTTGGCTTTCACGCTGAAAGAAGTGGCCGATATGGCAGGTGTGTCGACGAGCGTGGTCAAGGGTCTCGTGAAACAGGGTGTCGTGTGGGAAGAGGCCAGTCCGAGAGATACGGCCTATCCACATCTGGACCCGGGGGTAAGCCCTTACGAGCTAACGGACGAGCAATTGGCAGCGGCCGGGGCTTTGAAAGCGGGCGTTGGCGCGCGAAGCTACGGGACGACGCTTCTCAAAGGGGTGACCGGTTCCGGCAAGACGGAAGTCTATCTAGAAGCCGTTGGGGCCTGTTTGGCCGCGGGTCGACAAGCGCTTGTTTTGCTTCCTGAAATAGCGTTGACGGCAGAGTTTCTGACACGCGTCGAGGCGCGATTTGGGGCACGACCCGCAGAATGGCACTCGGGTGTTACCATGACCGAGCGGCGGCGGGCTTGGCGCATGGTGTCGGAAGGTGGGGCCCAGTTGGTGGTGGGTGCGCGTTCAGCTCTGTTTTTGCCCTTTCAGGATCTTGGGCTGATCGTCGTCGATGAGGAACACGACACATCCTACAAGCAGGAAGACGGTGTGCTTTACAACGCGCGGGATATGGCGGTGCTCCGCGCGTCCCTGACAAAAGCGCAGGTTGTCTTGGCGTCCGCGACACCATCGCTGGAAAGTTGGGCGAATGCGGACGCAGGTAAATACAAACGTGTGACCCTGACCTCGCGATTTGGTGCGGCCGCGATGCCGGATATTCACGCGATCGACATGCGGGACGAAGGTCTGCCAGCAGATCGTTGGGTGTCGAAAGCGCTTGTAGATCAGGTGACAAAGCGGATTGAGGCTGGTGAGCAGTCCCTATTGTTTCTAAACCGTCGTGGGTATGCGCCGGTGACGATCTGCCGGGCGTGCGGGTTTCAGATTGGATGCGATCATTGCGACGCGCGAATGGTTGAGCACCGCTTTTTGAAGCGCCTGGTATGCCACCAATGCGGTGAGTCTAAACCGATGCCTGAAGCGTGCCCATCATGCGAGGCCGAAGGGCGTTTGGCACCGGTTGGGCCGGGGGTGGAGCGGCTGGCTGAGGAGGTTCAGACGCTGTTTCCCGACGCGCGTACGTCGGTCTTGTCATCCGATGTTTTTGGGTCCGCTCGTGCCTTGAAGGCGGAGATAGAGCGCATCGCTTCGGGCGAAGCGGACATCATTATCGGCACACAGATTGTCGCAAAAGGGCACAATTTTCCGTTGCTTACGCTGGTCGGAGTGATTGATGCGGACTTGGGTTTGCAAGGGTCGGATCTCCGTGCGGCGGAGCGGACGTTTCAGTTGATGCGGCAGGTCGCCGGTCGTGCTGGGCGCGCGGAAAAACCGGGTGTCGCGTACTTGCAAACCTATCAGCCAGCACATCCGGTTATTGAGGCCATTCTGAGCGGAGATGAGGAAGAGTTCTGGGAGGCCGAGGCGCGCGAACGCAAGCAGGCCGGTGTCCCTCCTTACGGGCGTATGGCGGGTATCGTCCTTTCCTCGCCCGATGTGCAGGAAGTCTTTGATATCGGGCGTGTTCTGGCGTCGCGACGCGAGCCGCTGTCGCGGATTGGGGCCCAAGTTTTTGGACCGGCGGCTGCGCCGATTGCTCGGATCAGGGGGCGGCATCGGGTGCGGCTATTGGTGAAGGCGGACAAAGCTGCGCCTTTGCAGGAGGCGCTTGCGGCTTGGGTGGGGCAGGTAAAAATGCCGAGTAACTTACGGATATCAATTGATATTGATCCACAGACTTTCTACTGAAGAGTCTGCCGGGAATCGGGGCGCTTTCCTCCTAACGTACTGAGAAATTAACGCGAAATCCCAGATCGGTATCGTGTCGGTAATACGTCGGTATTACGTCGGTGGGTGCGTGCGCTGAACCCCAAGGTTAACGCAACGCTCGGTGATCGTTCGTTAGGCATTGCAGGGCCATTATACCCGCGACTAGCGACTGTGAACTGCACCGCTCGAACTGCGTACCGGGCAAGAACGCACATGCCCTCTCTATTGCCGCGTTATGCGGATAAGCGTAAGGCGGTTCTCATGCGTATCGTCCAACTTGAATACGCGCGACGGTTCCCGCTGTGGCGTCATCCCGTGACGTTGCTGTTTCTCATGGCAGCGGCGATGCCGTTGGCGTTTTCGACCTGGTCGGCTCTGCTCAACAACTTTGTAATTGAACAAGCTGGGTTTACCGGCGTTGAGATCGGCTGGCTGCACACAGTCCGCGAAATCCCCGGCTTTTTAGCGGTGGGCGTCATTCTCGTTATCATGTTTATTCGCGAGCAGGTGCTGGGCCTCGTCTCGCTTTTGATGCTGGGTGTCGCGACGGCTGTTACTGCGTGGTTCCCAACCTTTGGTGGCCTTTTGATGGTGACGCTGATCTCGTCGATCGGATTTCACTACTACGAAACCGTCAACCAGTCGCTGCAGCTTCAATGGTTGCCCAAGACCAAAGCGCCGCAAATTCTTGGTTGGCTGGTCGCTTGCGGATCGGGCGCGTCTCTCCTGGCGTATGGCGCTCTGGTACTGACCTGGGACGCCTTCGACTTGAGCTATAACTTTGTCTACCTCGCATCGGGCGGAGCCTGCGCGTTAATCGCCCTCTACTGCATGGTTGTGTTTCCGCAGTTCGAAGCACCAGACCCGCAGTTGAAGAAGATGGTGCTGCGGAAACGCTATTGGCTTTATTACGCGCTGCAATTCATGTCGGGCGCGCGGCGGCAGATTTTCATCGTTTTCGCGGCCTTTATGATGGTGGAGCGCTTTGGTTTTGACGTCGACGAGATCACGGCGCTGTTTATATATTCGTTCATCGCGAACATGCTAATTGCGCCCATTCTTGGAAAAGGGGTCGCGTATTTTGGCGAGCGAAGGGCTCTGATGTTTGAGTACGTCGGATTGATCGCTGTCTTTGTGATGTACGCGGCCGTCTATTTCTACGACCTTGGCAAGGGCGTGGCTGGAACGCTTTACGTGGTGAACCACGTGTTCTTTTCGCTGGCGTTTGCGATCAAGACGTACTTCCAGAAAGTTGCGGACCCTCAGGATATTGCGCCGACGGC
>CAZMRS010000010.1:9783-14556 GCA_964568435.1 uncultured Boseongicola sp.
CCGCAAGAAAGCTGAGATGGTTGAGCCGAGCGCTGCTTTGACAGGCCGTAGTGGTGCGATTCCTACGGCAAGCTCGCATTTTGTGAACGGGCGCGCCTTGAGCCTTGATGTGCCGGAGGGCCATGATGTTGCGATTTTTGGTATGGGGTGTTTCTGGGGTGTCGAGCGGATGTTCTGGAAGCTCGACGGCGTTTACCTGACGATGGTGGGATATGCCGGCGGCTTTACACCGAATGCGACCTATGAAGAGGTGTGTTCCGGTCAGACCGGGCACAACGAAGTCGTCCGCGTGGTCTATGACCCCAGTGTGATCTCCTACGAGGCCTTGTTGAAGGTGTTTTGGGAGGGCCATGACCCGACGCAGGGGATGCGTCAGGGTAATGACGTGGGCACGCAGTATCGCTCGGGCATCTATTACTTTGATGAGGCGCAAAAGATGCAAGCCGAAGAGACCAAGGCGATGTTCGAAGCCCGTCTCGGAGATGCCGGGTACGGCGCGGTAACCACGGAGATTTTGCCTGCTCCGGAGTTCTACTTCGCTGAGGTTTATCATCAGCAGTATCTGGCGAAGAATCCAAACGGATATTGCGGGATAGGTGGGACGGGTGTGACCTGTCCGATTGGCACCGGCGTCGGCGCCTGAGCGCGGGCGTTGAGGGGGACGTTGTCCCCCGCTTGGGTGCCCCAAGCCCCCCCCTAAGGTATTTTGAAAGGGTGAAGGTGCGTTGACGGCGCGCCCTCGTCGCTTTAGGCGCATGCCCCATGAGCACATGGACCGCATTAACGACGTTGAAGGACAAGCAAAGCGCCGAGGCGCTGGGCGAAGCTTTGGAAAACATGGACGCGGCCCCGACCGGGGTGGGCGTTTTTGAGATCGAGGATGGCAGCGACACCTGGGAGGTCGGGGGCTATTTTCTGGAAGCGCCGGACGAGGTGGCTTTGGCCGTTTTGGCTGCTGCTTTCGGTGCGACCGCGTTTGCGGTGTCAGAGGTGCCAGAGACCGATTGGGTCGCCCATGTGCGGCGCGAGTTGACGCCTGTCGAAGCTGGGCGGTTCTTTGTTTATGGGAGCCATGACGCCGACAAGGTGCCCGGCGACAAGATCAGTCTGCGCATTGAAGCGGCGATGGCATTTGGCACTGGCCACCACGGCACGACCCTTGGGTGCCTGAGGGCCTTGAACCGCTTGGTGGATGAGGGCGTGCGTGCGCATTCGGTGGCCGACATTGGCTGTGGGACGGCTGTTTTGGCGATGGCGGCAGCGCATATCTGGCCAGGAACGGTATTGGCGTCGGATATCGATGCGGTTGCGGTGGATGTTGCCGAAGCGAATGTGTTCGCCAACGGGCTTGAAGGACGTGTGAAATGCGTGGAAGCAGCCGGTTTTCAGCATGATGCGTTGAACGGCGAGGGCCAGTTTGATCTGGTCTTTGCCAATATTCTCAAGGGGCCACTGGTTGAGCTAGCGCCGGACATGGCAAAGGCTGTTTCGGTGGGCGGACATGCGATTTTGAGCGGTATTCTGAACGAGCAGGCTGATTCTGTGGTGGAGATTTACCACCAAAACGGGTTCAATCAGGTGTTTCGTGAAGAGATTGTTGACTGGACCACGCTGACATTGGTCAGAATATAGCGAATTTGACAGAAACCACGGAAATTCAACGGTTTCGGCCACATTGAAGCCACATTTGCGGAGAATCTTCTTTTATCCGGTGCTGGGGACCGGTCTATTTGGAGTAGATTATGTCTGCGCATCAATTTGATGAATTTGAAAGACGGATGCGTCGGATCAACCGGCGCCACAGCAAGCTGAGTCATGGTTTTGTGACAAAAGTCACGGACGACGGGCTTGTGGTTGCGAAACCGCGTCGGCCTCGGGGATATGCGACGCTGCGCGGAATTTTCCTGATTTTGATCGTTCTCTTTGTCTTCAAAGGGTTTCTGCACGCGAACCTGGGCCCGACAGCCTATCAGGAGCGTGTCGACGGTCTAACCAGCGGAAACGCTATCGAGCAGGTTGGTGGCTACGCGATGATGGCAGATCCCATCACGCTTTGGTTGTCCAACGTCATTTCTTCCCTCGTGCGGTGACGGCGGCATAGGTGCAGCTGCCTTCGAGCACACAAAAATGAAAACGGCCGCGTCGATGAGGACGCGGCCGTTTTTTTGTTCGTATTCGACTTAGCGGCGCTTGTTGGCGATGACGTCGATGTCGCCACGGCAAAGGCCGATGTCTTCAAGTTCGTGCGCGGACAGTTGGGACAGAACGTCGGCTGTACGGCGCGAGTCGTTCCATGCAACGACGTTTGCAACGAAGTTGGTGACAGCAGCATAGGCCCAGTCAGCAAAGGAAGCAGGGCGTCCGAAAGTGCGGGTTTGGTCAAAAAGTGCCATCTTGGCGATCCTTACATGAATGGGCGTTTGCCCGGTGTCTCTTGAGCCGCACATAGGGGGGTGTTTTGAGTCGGACAAGCATGAAAATTGCATGTCTGGAATGCAATTTCTGCATAGGTCGAATTTACCGCTAACATACTTTCAACATTGGAGAAATTGGGATGATCTTTGTCGAAAAAAGACGATTTCGTGACGCTTTTGGACACTTGAATTGCTCGAGGCTGCCAACGGCGAAAACCCTCGCAAAAGCGTGATTGTTTTGGGCCAGGTGACAGCCTGTGAATTTCCACTGTCTTTGCTGCCGTCCAGTAAACTCCTTGGAAGATGTTCGCGTTTCGTGCTACTTCGTTTTGAGGCGCATAAATAAGAGCAGGTGAGACAATGCGTGTGATGGGGCTGGACCCCGGGCTGAGGGCCCTTGGATGGGGTGTGATTGACGTCTCGGGCTCGAAACTGACCCATGTTGCGAATGGGGTTTGCAAGACATCTACGGGTGATCTGGGAATGCGGCTGGTGTCGCTTTTTGACGAGCTTTCCGCTGTGTGGGCACGCTTTTCGCCAGAAGCTGCGGCCGTTGAGCAGACATTTGTGAACAAGGACGGCGCAGGCACACTTAAGCTCGGTCAGGCGCGCGGCATCGCGATGCTGGTTCCAGCGCGCGCAGGAATTGCGGTGGGTGAGTATGCGCCAAATGCTGTGAAGAAGGCCGTGGTTGGCGTCGGACACGCCGACAAGCGGCAAGTTGAACATATGGTGAGAATGCAGCTCCCAGGTGTTGAGATCGCGGGTCCTGATGCGGCAGATGCTTTGGCGATTGCCATCTGTCACGCTCATGTGGCGACAACAGCGTCCCGCGTCGCGAGGGTGGTCGGATGATTGGGAAGCTGTCGGGCCGTCTGGACTACCTCGCGGATGACCATGTACTGCTGGATGTCCGCGGCGTGGGGTATCTCGTCTATGTAAGTGAGCGCACCAAGGCGGCTTTGCCTGCCGTTGGGGAGGCGGTGGCGCTTTATACAGACCTTTTGGTGCGCGAAGACTTGCTGCAGCTCTTTGGGTTTACGACGCTGCAGGAAAAAGAGTGGCATCGCTTGCTGATGTCCGTGCAGGGCATCGGCGCGAAAGCGTCTACTGCGATTTTGGGAACATTGGGTGCCGATGGCGTCGCGCGCGCGATTGCGCTGGGCGACTGGGGGGCGGTGAAGGCCGCGCCCGGTGTCGGGCCGAAGATTGCCCAGCGCGTTGTGAATGAGTTGAAGTCCAAAGCGCCGTCGATGATGGCGATTGGCACGGGCGAGGCTGGGCTGTCTGAAGCGTTTGACGATGTGGTTGAACCTGCGACGGTGCCTGTAGCGTCGGCTCCGGCTGGCTCATCAGCGCAGGCTGAAGCATTGTCGGCCTTGCAGAACCTCGGCTATGCGCCGGGTGAGGCTGCAAGCGCGGTGGCGGAAGCGGCCGGAGCTGGTGAAGGGGCAGATACCTCGTCGTTAATTCGGGCGGCTTTGAAGTTGTTGGCGCCGAAGGGATGAGATTTGAGGCTTCATATTGCGCTGCACTTGTCTCTCACACATTGCATTGCAATGTGTTGCCGGCAGGCGAATGCTGGCATTCGCCGACAGGATGCATCGCGAAGGGTGAGGGGACGCTGTCCCCTCACACTCCCCTGGGATATTTCCACCAAGAAGAAGGACGCGCGCGGTGAGTGAGCCGGACCCAACTTTGCGTCCGGAGGCGCGGCCTGAGGATGCCGATCGGGCTTTGAGGCCGCAGACGCTCGATGCCTTTATCGGGCAGGCCGAGGCGCGGGCGAACTTGCGGGTGTTTATCGAAAGCGCTCGACGGCGTGGCGAGGCGATGGACCACACGCTGTTTCATGGACCTCCCGGTTTGGGTAAGACGACGTTGGCGCAGATTGTCGCGCGGGAGTTGGGTGTGAATTTCCGCATGACCTCGGGGCCTGTTTTGGCCAAGGCGGGGGATTTGGCGGCGATCCTGACGAACCTTGAGGCACGGGATGTGTTGTTCATTGATGAGATCCATCGATTGAACCCTGCTGTAGAAGAAGTGCTTTATCCGGCGCTTGAGGATTTTGAGCTTGATTTGGTGATCGGCGAGGGGCCCGCCGCGCGGACGGTTCGGATTGAATTGCAGCCGTTCACTTTGGTCGGTGCTACGACGCGGCTTGGGCTTTTGACGACGCCTTTGCGAGACCGGTTCGGGATTCCGACGCGTTTGAATTTCTACACCGAAGAAGAACTGTTCCAGATCGTCGCGCGGGGTGCCGGGCTGCTTGGTGTGCAAGCAGATGACGGTGGTGTGCGTGAGATTGCACGCCGGGCCCGTGGGACGCCTCGGATTGCCGGACGGCTTCTTAGGCGTG
>CAZMRS010000011.1:0-2833 GCA_964568435.1 uncultured Boseongicola sp.
GTTTGCGTTTCCCATCGCCATCTTGCTGGGCAATGAGACGTTCAAGTGGGTCCGGTTTGGCGGCCTGGCGCTTGGGCTGGCGGGTGTGCTGCTTATCGTTGGCCCCGAAGCGAGTTTACCGGAACGGGCGATGGTTGTGTTTATCCCGTTGGCATTGATTGCGCCGTTCTTCTACGGGCTTGAAGGGAATATCGTTGCCAAGTGGGGTCTTGGAGGGCTGCAACCAGTAGATGTGCTTTTTGGCGGGTCGATTGTTGGTGCCATTCTCGCATTTCCGGTCGCCGTCGCGTTTGGGCAATTCATTGACCCCCGCGGGCCTTGGGGTGCACCGGACATCGCCTTGGTTCTCAGTTCGATCATCCACGTGCTAGTTTACACCGCTTACGTCTGGATGGTTGGACGCGCTGGGCCGGTTTTTGCTGTCCAGGTGAGCTATTTGGTAACCGGTTTTGGGGTCGGCTGGGCAATGCTCATTCTGGGGGAGTCTTATTCCGTATGGGTCTGGGCTGCGATGGCTGTAATTTTGAGCGGTGTGTTCCTTGTTCAGCCGAGCCCGCGCGCGGCGCTTGTGGAGTTGGACGAAAGAGGCAAGACTTAAGGCGATATGACGCCGATTTTTGACTTTTCGAACGATACGGCCGCGGTTCTCGCCCTTTTGGTGGTTGCAGCGATGTTTGCCATGTTCCTTTGGGAACGCTGGACAGCCGAAGTGGTGGCCATCGGCGGTGTTGCCGTGATGTTGGTGTTGGGCCTATTGCCATACGACAAAGGGTTGGAAGTGCTGTCGAACCCGGCCCCCTGGACCATTGCCGCCATGTTTATTGTTATGGGGGCGCTCGTCAGAACTGGAGCATTGAGTTGGTTTACCAGCCAAGTTGAGCGGCAGGCGGGGGTGCGCCCGGCGGCGGCTTTGGCTGGATTGATGGGATTTGTCGTGATTTCTTCTGCGGTTGTGTCGAACACGCCTGTGGTCGTCGTGATGATCCCTGTCTTTGTGCAACTGGCGGGTAAGCTCGGGCTGCCTGCGTCCAAACTGCTCATACCGCTTTCTTATGGTGCGATCCTTGGCGGCACACTGACGCTCCTTGGAACGTCGACGAACTTATTGGTGGACGGTGTGGCGCGCGCGAATGGTTTGGCGGCATTTGCAATCTTTGAAGTGACGCCACTCGCCATCGTGCTGGTGATCTGGGGCATGATCTATCTGCGATATGTCGCGCCTCGGCTTTTGCCGGAGCGCGAGTCGATGGCAGCGATACTGTCAGATCGTTCGAAGATGAAATTCTTCACCGAAGTCGCAATCCCGGAAGACAGTGATTTGATTGGCCAGTCGGCACGCTCCGTTGACTTGTTCAAGCGCGATGGCGTGCGGTTGATCGATGTGTTGCGCGGAGATGCGTCGCTTCGGCGCAATCTGGACGCGGTTGAGTTGCACGCGGGCGACCGGGTTGTTTTGCGCACTCCGATGGCAGAAGCGCTCGGCCTGCAGCAATCAAAAGAGCTGCGCACAGTTGATAAGCTGGGGTCAGTGGAGACGACCACGGTCGAGGTTCTTATTACGCCGGGCTGCCGGATGGTGGGCAGGTCGCTCGGGGCGATGCGGCTTCGTCGTCGGTATGGTGTTTATCCATTGGCGGTGCACAGGAAGTCACAGAACATTGGGCGGCAGCTGGATGATTTGGTCGTGCGTGTTGGAGATACTCTTTTGTTGGAGGGTGCACCGGAAGACGTTCAACGTTTGGCTGTTGATATGCGGTTGACGGATGTGAGCCATCCTACTGAGCGCGCTTACAGGCGTGGGCTTGCACCTGTCGCCGTTGCCGCATTGTTCGGCATCGTCTTGTTGGCGGCATTTGGGGTGGCACCGATCTTTCTTTTGGCGATTCTGGCCGTGGCGGTTGTCTTGCTGTCGGGCTGTGTGGACGCAGAAGAAGCCTTTGACATGATCGACGGCCGGCTGCTGGCGTTGATTTTTTCCATGCTCGCAATTGGGGCTGCGTTGGAGGCGACCGGTGCTGTTGCCATGATCGTCGAAGCGATTGCGCCCATCCTCGGGGATTTGCCCCCGTGGGCGATTGTCTGGGCAGTTTATCTGCTGACTTCGGTTTTAACCGAGTTGGTCACTAACAATGCGGTCGCTGTTGTCGTGACGCCCATCGCGATTGGGCTTGCAACATCGCTCGGACTCGATCCGAGACCTTTGGTCATTGCCGTCATGGTGGCAGCGTCGGCGGCCTTTTCGACCCCGATCGGATATCAAACCAATATGTTGGTCTACGGTCCTGGTGGATACAAGTTCAGCGACTTCCTGAAGGTCGGAATACCGCTGAACTTATCAATTGGTCTTTTGGCGTCCTTGATGATCCCAATGATCTGGCCGCTTTAGGGCCAGGACCGGTGGATCAGTCTGCTGCGTCAGCGGCTTTCTTTTCGAGCTTTTCGGCTCTATCGGCGGCCTTTTCAGCTTTGTTTGCCGTCTTTTCAGCCTTGTTGGCTTTCTTTTCGGCATTGTTCTGAGCTTTTTCAGCCTTCTTGGCAGCGTTCTCGGCGGCCTTCACATTCTTCTCCGTTGGCTTTTTTGCGGCCTTTTCGGCTTTCTTCGCGGCCTTTTCTGCCTTTTTGGCAGCATTTTTTGCGGCCTTCTCGGCAGCCTTCGCTTGTTTCGCAGCCTTTTTGGCCAGTTTCTCGGCTTTCTTCTGCGCTTTTTCAGCTTTTCTCGCTAATTTTTCTGCTTTTGTTGCGCTTTTGGGCTCCGATTCTGGGGCGACTGATTCAATGGATTTCGCTGCGCTTCGGGCCTTTTTCTCAGCAATGCGGTCACTACGGTCATACC
>CAZMRS010000011.1:2860-14505 GCA_964568435.1 uncultured Boseongicola sp.
GTCATACCGTTCGCATGCCAACTTGGTTTGGTATGGGCTGCATGAGTTTGCGTGAGCGGATTCTGGGGCCGCGATCACGAGCGTCGCAATTGCTAAGGCGCAAGCGGGAAGGAGTCGAAGAAGAATCATTATCTGTACTCGCTAAAGGGTGTCACTCTTTGACTTGCGCAAAGTTCTATCAGTTCGATTTGGAGAATTTTCGACGCATTTGTGGCAATTTGTGTGTTTTTGCGGGGCCCGCTTAGAGGACTTGAGGTCCAAACGTGGCCCGACTAGAAGAAGCAAACCACCAAGATTGGGGAGACGAGGCATGGCAGGTCACTCAAAATGGGCAAACATTCAGCACCGCAAAGGCCGCCAGGATGCTGCACGCTCGAAACTGTTTTCCAAGCTGTCAAAAGAGATCACAGTGGCCGCGAAAATGGGTGATCCCGACCCCGAGAAAAATCCGCGTTTGCGCCTTGCGGTCAAGGAAGCAAAATCAAACTCGGTCCCCAAGGACGTAATCGATCGCGCCATCAGCAAGAGCCAGGCGGGCGAGGGCGATGAGTATGAGGAAATCCGTTACGAGGGCTATGGCCCGAACGGTGTTGCGGTCATCGTCGAAGCGATGACAGATAATCGTAACCGCACCGCGTCCACCGTGCGTTCGACCTTCGGAAAGCATGGCGGGAACCTTGGGGAAACGGGGTCAGTGTCGTTCATGTTCGAGCGCACCGGCGAGATCATTTATCCGGCTGATGCTGGAGACGAAGATACCGTTATGATGGCGGCTATTGAAGCCGGTGCGGAGGACGTGGAAAGCTCCGAGGATGGCCATACGATTTATTGCGCTGACACGGATTTGAACGAGGTCTCAACATCGCTTGAGGCCGAGCTGGGTGAGGCCGAGTCGACCAAACTGATCTGGAAGCCAAGCACGACGACTGAGCTTGACCTGGAAGGTGCTCAGAAGCTGTTCCGTTTGATCGAAGTGCTGGAAGACGATGATGACATTCAGCGTGTGACGGCGAACTTTGATATCTCTGACGAGGTTATGGAACAGCTGTAGGCAGCCGCGCTAACCGTTGATGAGGTGCCGCTTTGCGGCGGCTTTAACGTTTTTAGTGAGTTGGGTCAGCGCCCCTTTTCCGATTCGGCTAGATTGCCAGAAGAGCGGTGTGTCGAACGGCAGGTCTGGGGCGAGATTGACAAGTTCACCGCTTTTGATGGCGTCACGCACGAGTGGCTCGGGATTTAGTCCCCAGCCGACGCCCAATTTTGAAGCGGTCACGAAGCCTTGAGTGCTGGGCAGGTAGTGCGCGTTGAGTTGAAGCCTTTTCCCGCATACGCGGTGCGCCCACTCGGTTTGAAGGCTGTCCTTTGAATTGAAAATCAAAGCAGGCGCGGTTGAGAGTGCTTGGGGTGTCAGACCTTCAGCGAAATGAGTGTGCGCGAATTTGGGGCTGGCGGTCGCAAGGTACCTTAACGACCCCAGCGACAGGACGTCAGCGCCATGCACCGGCGCTGCCCGTGTTGTCACCGCTGCTGCGACTTCGCCGCTTCTCAATAGTTCTGCCGAGTGATCTTGATCTTCCATTTTGATATGGAACGTGAAGTTTTCTGTTCCAGAAAGCGCATGCAAAAACCAGGTGTCCACGCTGTCGGCGTTAACGGCGATCCCGATCCTCAATTCCTGATCGCGACCAAGTTCTTGCGCAAGTTCCCCGTTCAGCCGGTCAAGCGTATCTGCGTGTACGGCGAGGCGGGCACCGAGTTTGGTTGGCGTCACTGGTGACGTTCGCTCGACAACCGGGGACCCAAACATGTTCTCCAAAGCGCGGATGCGCTGGGAGACTGCCGACTGAGTAAGCCCGAGGCGTGATGCTGCGGCGTCGAAGCTGCCTGTTTGAATAACTGCATTCAGAGCAGCGAGTTGAGCATTTTTAAACATAAGAATATTTTATGCAGTACGATTTAAATTAATTTGCATGATGAAGCTTAGTTTGGTCAATAGGCGCACGTACGACTGGCTGATGGTGCTATGACTGCCTTCATTTCTGGATTTGCCCTTGGGTTTTCCCTCATTCTCGCGATTGGCGCGCAAAATGCCTTTGTCCTTAGACAAGGCATCCGCGGAGAGCATGTGACGGCCGTTATCGTCGTTTGCATTCTCTCCGACATCATATTGATCGTCGCGGGGGTTGCCGGATTTGGCGTAATTGCGCGGGCCTACCCGCTGTTTGAATCTGTCATGCGCTGGGGTGGTGCAGCATTCTTGATCGCCTACGGCTGTCTGGCATGTTGGCGAGCGATTTCGTCGGAGTCAGCGCTTGTGGCCGGGCAATCGGAAGGTCGAGATCGAAATGCGGTCGTGCTGACGGCGATTGCGCTCACGTGGCTCAATCCGCATGTGTATTTGGACACGGTCGTTCTTGTCGGGTCGGTTTCCGCGCAATTCGATCCGGGCCAGTGGTGGTTCGCGTTGGGGGCGGCAAGTGCATCGACCATCTTTTTCCCTATTCTTGGATACGGAGCCGCAGCTTTGCAGCCGGTGTTTGCGCGGCCCGCGGCGTGGCGTGTTTTGGATGGCTTGGTTGGGCTGCTCATGTGGACGCTTGCCTGGTACATTATCACGGCTTGAGGCGGAGTGCTTCAAGGCGCATAACCCGAGCATGGGAACCACCGAACAATCCTCTGCAAACCGGCCCGCACTCGGTGTTTTCTGGATGGTTCTCACCGGTCTCTTGTTTGTTGCCGTCACAGCCGTCGTGAAACATGGCGCGCAGGACCTTCCAGCAGCGCAGTCGGCCTTTCTGCGTTATGCAATTGGGCTCTTGTTTCTGATCCCACTTATTCGCCCCATTCGCGAGGCCAAGCTTTCGCGTGTTCAGGTCTTTCAGTTCGGATGGCGCGGGCTTGCTCATACCTTCGGCGTCATTCTTTGGTTCTACGCGATGACACGGATTACGGTCGCGGAAGTGACTGCGATGAACTACATGGCTCCGATTTACATTTCGATTGGGGCCGCGCTGTTTTTGGGAGAAAAGCTGGCGGCGCGGCGCATACTCGCGATTGTCTGCGGTTTCATTGGTGCCTTGATAATTTTACGGCCCGGATTTCGGGAGTTGAGTGACGGTCACGTCGCAATGATTGGCACGGCAGTGTTCTTTGCGGTCAGCTACCTTATGGCGAAAAGGTTCAGCAGTACGGTCTCGGCATCCGTGATCGTTGGGATGCTTTCGGTATTTTGTACGATTGGGTTGGCGCCATTTGCTCTGTTTGTATGGCAAACGCCAACTTACGCAGAAGTCGGTTGGATGGCGGTTGTGGCATTACTGGCAACAGCTGGGCATTACACCATGACACTTGCTTTTGCAGCGGCGCCTGTAACCATCACGCAGCCCGCAACTTTCTTGCAGCTTATTTGGGCCACGCTTCTGGGGTACTGGGTGTTTGGAGAAGGCGTAGATATTTGGGTGTTGTTTGGCGGTGCTTTGATCCTGGCGTCCGTTACGTTCATCACGATCCGCGAAGCTTTGCAAAAGCGGCAGATTTCGGCTCACTCCCAGCTTGACGGCTGAGCTCAGCACAAACGGCAGGTTTCGGGCCCTGTTTGCCCATGATTTTGCCATTTTCCGTGGGCATTTACGGATTTGAGAGGCTTGATTTTGAGGATTTTTCGCCATGAGCGGACCAATGGGCGGCACGCCGGATAAGGGATTTCAGGACCGTTTGGCGCGTATGCAGGAGCGTCGCGCGCCTATCGAGGCGGCGCGACCGCAAGTAGATGTCTTGCCGGACTGGAAGGCAAACGTCCGGTACCCGGCCAGTCTCGTCGGTCTCGTCTTTCTTGGAATGTTCGCCGTCTTTTTCGTGAGATATGCGCGGTTCCATCTGATGGGTGATACGCTTGCGGGTGAGTCTGCAGATTTCACAATGATCGTTGATGCGGGGCTTGCAGGATTGGCCGCGCTTTTGATTTTCGGAGCCATAGGGCTGACAGCGCGGGACTCTTCCCGTGCGGAACATCAAAGCCTCTTCAGCCTTCAGGGCTTGGGCGACCACCCAATGAAACTCGCGCTTGTCGTTGGGATCGCAATAATGATCGGCACCATGCACAACATGGTCTATAAGGCTCCGGGATTGTTCTCGGTGATTTTCTCACAAGAGTGGACGGAAGATGTGATTGCATATTCTGCACCAGGTTCGATCTATTACCGCGGCGATTTCTATGTCCTCTTTCCTGAGGAGGAGACGGTTGCAGAAGAAGAAACTGTGCCTGCTGAAGTCATCGAAGTGCCAGCGGAGCCGGCTGAGAAAGTTCTTCCCAAGGTGCGCCGTCTCTGACCACAAGGGATTGACGGACTGCGGCTGATCAGGCTCTGTCGCCCAGTGGGCGAGAGGGAGCAAGGTTCGTGGCACAGCCGAATATTCTTATCATCATGGTGGACCAATTGGCGGGTACGTTCTTCCCCGATGGTCCAGCCGATTGGTTACATGCGCCAAATCTTAAAGCATTGGCAGAACGGTCGGCGCGTTTTGCGAACACCTACACAGCTTCGCCACTGTGCGCTCCGGGGCGGGGCGGGTTCATGTCATCAATGCTTCCGTCGCGCACCGGCATCTATGACAACGCAGCCGAATTTCGCGCTGACATTCCGACGTTTGCGCATCATTTGCGTGGGGCAGGGTATGCGACCTGTCTGTCGGGCAAGATGCATTTTGTGGGTCCAGATCAGTTGCATGGATTTGAGGAAAGGCTGACGACCGACATCTACCCGGCGGACTATGGTTGGACACCGGACTACCGGAAGCCAGGCGAGCGCATCGACTGGTGGTACCACAACATGGGGTCGGTGACGGGGGCTGGCATCGCCGAGATCACGAACCAGTTGGAGTATGATGACGAGGTCGCGCATCTGGCTGAGCAAAAGCTTTACGATTTGGCGCGGGGTGCGGAGGAGCGTCCTTGGTGTCTGACGGTGAGTTTCACGCATCCGCATGACCCCTATGTGGCGCGGCGCAGGTATTGGGACCTTTATGAGGATTGCGAACACATGCTGCCCGAGGTCGCGGCGTTTGAGTATGAGCACCATGACCCGCATTCTCGTCGCATTTTTGATGCGAATGACTGGCGTAGCTACGACATTACCGAAGATCAGATAAGGCGTGCGCGCCGGGGTTACTTCGCGAACATCTCTTATCTGGACGACAAGATTGGGTCGATCTTGCGGGTTCTTGAGGACACACGTCAGGAGACTGTTGTCCTGTTTGTGTCGGATCACGGTGACATGCTCGGGGAACGCGGATTGTGGTTCAAGATGAGTATGTTCGAGGGGTCGTCGCGCGTGCCGTTGATGATTTCAGGCGCAGGGATCACACCCGGTCTAGTCGAGACGCCTGTGTCCACTTTGGACGTGGGGCCAACACTGGCGGATATCGCCGGGCTTGATCTGAGCGCGATTGCAGACTGGACCGACGGTGAAAGTCTCGTTCCGATTGCAGCGGGTGCGGCGCGGAAGGACTATGTGGCAATCGAGTATGCCGCCGAGGCTTCCATCACGCCGCTCGTTTCACTGCGAGACGATCGGTATAAATACGTGCGTTGCGCGGCAGATCCCGAACAGCTTTTTGATTTGCTCGAAGATCCGCACGAACTGACTAACCTAGCGGGCGTCCCTGCCGCCTCAGAGGTATTGGCTAGGTTTCGGTCCGAAGCGGATGCGCGATGGGATATGACGCGGTTCGATGAAGATGTTCGCGCAAGCCAGGCGCGCCGATTGGTGGTGTATGACGCCTTGCGAAAAGGCGGGTATTACCCTTGGGATTTCCAGCCATTGAAGCGGGCATCCGAAAGGTACATGCGCAATCACATGGATCTGAATGATCTTGAAGAAAGCCAGCGGTTTCCGCGAGGGGAGTAGGCCCTAGCCTTCGGCGCAGTGGCGACGGAAGGACCGTTTGAGAAGGTCGAGTTCAGCGCGCAAGAGCGCAACCTCGGCATGGAGTGTGTCGTCGGCAATCTCACCGGCAATCACAGTTTCATGCGCGAGCGCGTCGCCCGTAGATGCATCTTCGACAATAAAGGTCTGTACGCCGTCGTTGAGACGATCCAACGGAAGTTGAAAGCGGACAAACCATTGCGCGACATTGGCGGTTGCCCCAGCTGCGGCATGCAGCTCGGGTTCTGCAACAACGTCCTCGCGGTGGCGAAGCCAGAGTTTGGGTTTCACCCCGCTGGCAGATGCCAGGAGCCCTTCCCAAACCCCGCCGGTCAACCGCATGCGAGTGAGAGTGATGTCCGACATGTCTGGTTATACCTCCGCTCTGGGGCGGCGGTGGAGTGTAACGCCCTTAATTGAAATCTGGTTGTAAGCCGGAGCATCGAAGATGAGGTCAATCCAAGCACGGTCCAACCGGCTTTCGTCGAGCGTTGCGCTGGATAGGTCGAACTCGAACGCCTCGTCTACACTGTTTGGATCACGCTTCACGATCAGACTTTCTACGTTGGGTCCAAAGCCGAGGTTTAGGCGTGCGTACATTTCAAGTGTACGCTCCATCTCAATGAAAGCATTGCAGGAAATGATGTGGGATGCAGTCAATCCGGCGGTCGCGCCAGTTGGTAGGTCAATCGCCATACTTATGTAGGACCCTGAGAAATCTAGTGTCTCGATACGCGCTTCAAACCTTGAACTGGAAGGATCGCGGGTTTGCCGCAGCGTGATGTCGTTCAGTGAGCAGTCGTGAAATAACGCCGTGTCCGAGGACAGGCGCGCGCCGCTTTCAACCTGCGCTACGCCAGAAGGTGTTAATGGGCCGTTCCAGAATGACGGGCACCACGTCCAATCTGCGTGAAGCGGGTTCTGGTTCGCGATCGTTTGAAGGGTCGGCGTTGCGTGCCGTTCTACTGCGTTTAGGACTCGATTGAGTCGTTTAGAAAGACGATCCGCCTGGATTTGCAGACGTTTCGCCTGATCGGGATCGAGTTGATCGATACTGTCCAACGCACGAGACCAGCGGCGCAATGCACGACGGTCGGTGAGTTTGGTTAGCATGGGCGATTCTCGGTTATGACCACAGGATATTGCGGCAAAGAGTAGCCGGGCCCCAATATGCAGGCAATGCTTCCCGTGCAGTTACTTGCGAATTTCTGTGGATAACACGCATTTGCTCAGCTGGCGTTTGCGGCTTTCAGCCTGTCGACCTGGGCGTTAAGAGTTCGCAACCCTTGGCGACGACTGATAGGGCTGTCGGCCAACGTGATGAGCGAAATAGTCACGAAGCGCCCGTCGATATCGAACAGAGCGCGCCAATAATCTTCGGCCGCGTTGCGGGGGCCACCGCTTTGGTCGAGCGCATGCAAATACAGGGCGTCTTCGCTTTTCGACATTTCCAGAAGGCTGATACTGCTGGCTTGGCCGTCGCGCGCTAGGAGCGCGCGGCCTTCAGGCGAGGCCAGAAAGGTCGCGAGGCTGTCGACGTCGGGAGTCGTGTCCGCTTCGGCCTCAACCGCGATGGTCAGCACGCCTTCCACAGTTGGCTTTGGCAGGAGCGCATTGTCGGCGATGGCAGCACAGCTTCCCAAAACAATGACTGTGGTGCCGCTTCGGGACCTCGATGTGGCTTCATCCACGCACCAGCCTCGCGCGCCGGCCACGATCAGCCCGCCGGTGAGCTGAACCTGCATCGGCGCACTACGGGTGACGTTCAGGGCGGCATCACAGGCCGCCAGCCCAAACACCACCGCTGCAAGGATGACCTTAGAGGTCCATGTAGACATGCTTTTCCTCGTTCGCGCCCGGATGCGTGTACGCGCCAAACTTGGCGGAACCCACCAGTTGCGCGTACTTCCAGAGAGCGCCGGAGGCGTAAATCGTTTCCCGCGGGCCTTTCCAATTGGCTTTGCGCTCGGACAGTTCTTCGTCAGAGAGGTCCACGGAAAGTTCGCCGGTTGTGGCATCCATTGTGATGACGTCGCCGTCTTTCAAAAGACCAATCGGTCCGCCGTGCGCGCTTTCGGGGCCAACGTGGCCAACACAGAAGCCGCGGGTCGCACCCGAGAAGCGGCCGTCGGTGATAAGCGCGACCTTCTTGCCCATGCCTTGGCCAGAAAGCGCTGCAGTCGTGGCAAGCATTTCGCGCATTCCGGGTCCCCCGGCAGGGCCTTCATTGCGGATGACGAGAACTTCGCCTTCTTCATACTCGCGCTTTTTGACTGCTTCGAACGCGTCTTCTTCGCATTCAAAGACGCGCGCTGGGCCCACGAACCGCTGATGCTGGGTTGGGATGCCGGCAACTTTCACGATGGCGCCGTCGGGAGCCAAGTTGCCTTTGAGGCCGACCACGCCGCCTGTCGGTGTGATTGGCGTTTCCACGGGGTAGATGACCTTGCCGTCGGCTTCATGCGAGATCTTGTCGAGCTCTTCGCCCATGGTATTGCCGGTGGCCGTGATGCAATCTTCGTGGATGAGGCCCGCCTTGCGCAGTTCTTTCATCACAACAGGGACGCCTCCAGCCTCATAGAGATCTTTGGCGACGTACTGTCCACCCGGCTTCAGGTCGACGAAGTAAGGTGTGTCGCGGAAAATGTCGCAAACGTCTTCAAGGTTGAAGTCGATGCCAGCCTCATGCGCGATGGCGGGCAAGTGGAGACCCGCGTTTGTTGAGCCACCGGTGCAGGCAACCACGCGGGCAGCGTTTTCCAGAGATTTGCGGGTCACCACGTCGCGCGCGCGGATGTTCTTTTCGATGAGGTTCATAACAGCGACGCCGGACGCCTCACCGTACTGGTCGCGGCTCTCGTAAGGTGCAGGGGCACCGGATGAATTTGGCAGCGCGAGGCCGATGGCTTCGGATACGCAGGCCATGGTGTTCGCTGTAAACTGGCCGCCACAGGCCCCGGCTGACGGGCAGGCGACACGTTCGAGCACAGCGAGTTGCTCGTCGGAGTAGTTGCCGGCCTGATGCTGGCCAACGGCTTCGAACACGTCCTGCACGGTGACGTCTTTGCCGTCGAGCCGTCCCGGAAGGATTGATCCACCGTAGATAAAAACAGACGGTGTATTGAGACGGACCATGGCCATCATCATACCCGGCAGGGATTTGTCGCATCCGGCGAGGCCGACGATCGCATCGTAGCAGTGGCCACGCATTGTGAGTTCGACAGTATCGGCAATGGCTTCGCGGCTGGCGAGCGAAGAGCGCATGCCTTCGTGGCCCATTGCAATCCCGTCTGTCACGGTGATGGTTGTGAATTCGCGAGGTGTCCCATTTGCGGCCTTAACGCCCATTTTCACGGCTTGAGCCTGACGGTTTAGCGCAATGTTACAGGGTGCGGCTTCGTTCCAGCAGGTGGCGACGCCAACCCAAGGCTGTGCGATTTCTTCCTCGGAAATTCCCATCGCATAGTAGTAAGAGCGGTGAGGGGCACGTGCCGGGCCTTCCGTTGTATGGCGGCTGGGCAGGTGGGGTTTCTTGAATTCAGTCATTGATTTGCCTCCCGAGGACGATGCCAGAGACGATTAGGCGAGGTGTCCGGGCAGGGCAAGGCTTTGACAGGGATTTTCCGCGCAGCTTGGCACGATTATCTGTGTTTTCTTCTGCTTCTGAAGCAGACGATCAGAGCCATTATTGCAGACACTAGGGTCATCATAGAGGCCGGAACCGGGACCTCGACCGGATCGTCAAAGGGCACCATCTGGAAGCCTCCGCGAAACGCGTGGTCAGATTTGGTTGGTCTATCACGCGTCCAAGCTGGCGTCGCTGGAATGCAAAAACTATCAGTGCGGCAAACGATGCGGTCGGGTTTTCCGAATTGCGGAAAGCAAATCCCCAGTCGAACACAAGACGCCCCTTGCGGTACATCGCCGTGGCTTGAAGCGGATGATTTGCGGTATTGCTTCTTTGGTTCAAACTCAAACGGAGAGTGTCCGGCATGCCCTGCTTGCGAGCCGAGACTCAAGGCCAGTGCTACCAGGATCGAATAGATGGAAATCGGCATAGATCATCTCAAATGATCCGCGTAGCTTTCTCAGGTATTGGTTAAGATACTGTTAGCTTTCGCAGGAACGGCTGACCAAACAACGCGGAGTGGGAGGCACATTGCGATACCCTCAGTACACATCCATGGTGTCTGCCGCGTCGCAAAATGCGGCGATTTGGCGAATGCTTGCGGTTGGCATGACGACAGCGGTGCTTTTCGTGGCTTGGATTGCGGCAGTCGCCCTTGGCATTTCGCTGTCGTCCGGAAATGAATTGTCGCTAAGCCTCAACCGCCTGTTGAGAGCGGATCCTACGCTGCC
Source organism: uncultured Boseongicola sp. (assembly GCA_964568435.1). Taxonomy (GTDB): domain Bacteria; phylum Pseudomonadota; class Alphaproteobacteria; order Rhodobacterales; family Rhodobacteraceae; genus Boseongicola. The sequence continues at coordinate 13,144 of CAZMRS010000011.1, forward strand.
AGCGGGCGCTGCAATTTACCTCCTGATTGTTGGGAGTGTTGGTCTCGCGACGATTCTCGCTGTCCGGATATGGCACAAGCTGTCTGCATGGGCGTTAACTGGGCCGCCTGTGAAGACCGTGCGCCACTTCGTGTTCGCGGCGCTGATCGCATTGGCTGTGTTTGGCGTGGTGTCGGTTTTGCCTAACGGGCGGGACCAAGAGATCGTCCGAAACATGGACTTTGACATCTGGTTGCTCTGGCTTCCGGTGGCCGTGGTCGCGCTTTTTGCGCAAACCGGAGCAGAAGAGGTTCTATTCAGGGGGTATCTGCAAACGCATCTTTTTGCGCGGTTTCGATCGCGCTTCGTTTGGTTGTTTGTGCCAGCGCTTTTATTCGCCCTTGCTCATTTCGCGCCTAATTTGCCAAGCGACGCGGCTTTGGCGTATTTTTCTTATGCCCTAGTCTTCGGAATTCTGGCAGGACATCTTGCGGCCAAAACCGGTAGCATTGGTGCGGCATGGGGATTTCACTTTGCGAACAATAGCATTGCGGTGCTTTTTCTGTCTGTCGAAGGGTCAATAACTGGCCTCGGACTGTTTAGAACGTCTGTCGGTTTGGATGATCTCGGCTTTCAGAGTGTTTGGTTTCTAGGTGATTTGGGCGTTCTGCTGGCGATCTGGTGGCTTATCCGCAGGGCACTAGATTGATTGCATTCGCCGCGTCCCGGAATTATCTGAGGTAAAACACCAACGGAACCGGGCCCCTATGAACTGGATTTCCAATTACGTCAGGCCAAAGATCAACTCTCTGTTTTCTCGTCGCGAAGTACCGGAGAACCTTTGGACCAAGTGCAATGAATGCGGCACGATGCTGTTTCATCGCGAATTGGCTGAGAATCTCAACGTCTGCACGAACTGTGATCATCATATGGCGATCACGCCGCGCGACAGGTTTCATGCGCTTTTCGACAACGGCGTTTTCGTTGATGTCACAGTCCCGGACCCAATCGTTGATCCGCTGAACTTTCGGGATCAGAAAAAATACCCGGACCGACTAAAATCTGCGCAGCGCGACACTGGCGAAGTTGAAGCGATGCTTGTCGCGGAAGGCGAGATTGGTCGCACTCCAATTGTTGCTGCCGCTCAGGACTTCAGTTTCATGGCAGGTTCCATGGGAATGTTTGTCGGCAACGCAATCATTGCTGCTGCCGAACGCGCGGTGGAGTTGAAGCGTCCGTTGGTTTTATTTTCCGCGGCGGGTGGCGCACGAATGCAGGAAGGCATTTTGAGCCTCATGCAGATGCCCCGCACAACCGTTGCGGTTGAGATGCTGAAAGAGGCGGGGCTTCCTTATGTGGTTGTCCTCACGCATCCGACAACCG
>CAZMRS010000012.1:0-11132 GCA_964568435.1 uncultured Boseongicola sp.
GGCGTCATAACGATTGTCACCGTCTTCGTGTTCTTTCCAATCGCGAAAATGTTGTTCGCAGCTTTCATTACTGAAGATGGCGCGTATTCGGTGTCTGTTTTCGCTTCGAAGTTCTTCGATGATCGGCTTTGGGGTCTTGGCTGTTTTGCGGGAGCAAAGTGCGGAGCGGCTTGGAATTCGCTATTTCTCGCAATCCTTGTTGGACTGATTACCACGGTACTGGGACTTTGTTTTGCGCTCGTCGTTACCCGATCGGGCTTCCGGTACAAACGTGCCATACGGGCATTAACCGTACTACCGATCATCACGCCACCGTTCGTGATCGGACTTGCCTTGATCCTTCTTTTTGGCCTTTCCGGTTCTGTCACCGTTTTTCTTGCCGACCTGTTTGGCGTGCAGCCGACGCGATGGCTTTACGGTATGCCGGGCGTCCTCATAGCTCAGACGCTGGCGTTCACTCCTATAGCGTTTCTCGTCTTGATAGGGGTCGTTGAGGGCGTGTCGCCATCCATGGAAGAAGCCGCTCAAACGCTGAGGGCAAATCGCTGGCAAACCTTTCGCACGATCTCCTTACCTTTGATGCGCCCGGGTTTGGCCAACGCCTTTTTGCTCGGTTTCATCGAGTCCATGGCCGACTTCGGAAACCCGCTCGTGTTGGGTGGGAATTTCGATGTTCTTTCAACCGAGATCTTCTTCGCGATAGTTGGCGCACAATACGATCAGGGGCGGGCAGCTGTGCTGGCCATGGTTCTCTTGTTCTTCACACTATCGGCCTTTTATGCCCAGCGCGCCTGGCTGGGCAAAAAGAGCTATACGACCGTAACAGGCAAGGGTGACGCAGGTGTTCATCCACTCATGCCGGTGGGATTGTCGGTACCGGTAATGATCGTGGCTCTGAGCTGGGCCCTCTTCACGGCTGTCGTTTACTGCATGATCGTATATGGCAGCGTTGTTGAGCTCTGGGGCGTAAACAACTCTCTCACGTTCAAGCACTACGTCACAGCTTTCAGCGTCAGATTCGAGGAAGAAGGCATCCGTTGGACAGGCGCGGCTTGGGACAGCTTCTGGACCACAATTACCATTGCGGCAATTGCCGCTCCTCTTACGGCCGCGGTCGGATTGGTGACAGCCTATCTTCTGACGAGACAGAGTTTTGCGGGCAAGAACGCATTTGAGTTTGGCACCATGCTAAGCTTTGCCATCCCAGGCACAGTCATCGGTGTAAGCTACATTCTCGCCTTCAATGTACCTCCCATCGAGATCACCGGCACCGGCGTCATTCTTGTAGTCAGCTTCATATTCCGAAATATGCCGGTCGGCGTGCGAGCCGGTATCGCCTCGATGAGTCAGCTGGACAAATCTTTGGATGAGTCTTCTCTGACACTCGGTGCTAATTCCTGGCAGACGTTCAGGCGGGTGATATTACCGCTACTGCGCCCGGCTATTCTTGCAGCATTGGTGTATAGTTTTGTTCGCGCCATGACCGCGATCTCAGCGGTCATTTTTCTTGTGTCGGCCAAGTACGATATGGCGACCAGTTACATCATCGGCCGGGTTGAGAACAACGACTACGGCTTGGCAATCGCCTACTCGACCACCCTGATATTCGTCATGCTTTCAGCTGTCGGTCTGCTGCAATTGCTTGTGGGACGAGTACAGATCGGTAGACGAACCCAGCTTGCTACGGAGAAAAAGCATGAGTGACGCGAAGATAAGCTCCAAAGCAGCCCCGGTACGGTTCGAGAGCGTGTCCAAGGTTTTTGGCAAGGACGTTGTTGCCGTTGACGCCATTGACCTGCAAGTCGATGCTGGAAAGCTCGTGACCCTTCTTGGCCCGTCAGGATGCGGGAAGACGACAACGCTGCGAATGATTGCTGGGCTCGAAATGGCAAGTTCCGGTCGCATCCTAATCGGAGACAGGGACGTTACGAAACTCCCGGCGACAGATCGCGACGTCTCAATGGTATTCCAATCCTACGCACTCTTTCCCCACATGACCGTTCTGGAGAATGTCATGTACGGACTGACATTCTCGGGACATCGCAAAGACGAAGCGAGAAGCCGGGCCCTTGCCGGCCTGGACCTGGTTGGACTTGCCGGCTTTGACGGAAGACTGCCTTCAGAGTTGTCCGGCGGACAGCAGCAAAGGGTGGCAGTCGCGCGCGCGCTGGTGCTCGAACCGCAGGTACTCTTGTTTGACGAGCCGCTTTCGAATCTGGACGCAAAACTGCGACGCCAGGTTCGTGAAGACATCCGTGCTATTCAACAGGACCTTGGACTGACCGTGGTTTACGTCACGCACGATCAGGAGGAAGCTTTGGCGGTGTCTGACGAAATCGTTGTGATGCGGAATGCGGCCATTGCTCAAAAGGGCACCCCTCGCGAGCTTTATGATGCCCCCAACGACAGGTTTGTCGCTGATTTCATTGGTGAGGCCAATCTCCTCGAATGCCAGATCGTTTCTGTTGAGAACAACATCGCGACCATCGAAATTGAGGGCTATCAACACCGGCTTCCCGCTCGCGGACTTCCTGTCGGTTCTGCGATGCTGGCCGTTCGACCTTCTCGGATAACTCTGGGAGGTGCCGAGGGCATATCAGTGACAGTTTCGAAAGCAACTTATGTGGGCGTCCGGATGGAATACACTTTGACAGGATCATTCGGGCAGGTCTTTGCCGTTCAAGACGATGTTGACGACCCACTTGAGCCGGGGAGCTCTGCAACCATGGCATTTGCTGCGAAAGGTCCGGTCTTGCTGCCCAATTGAGGGGTCGAGCCTAGGTTCATTCCGCCCAGGCGGCGTCAACGATTTTTTTGATCTCAGGAAAAACAGCGGGTGTAGATACAACGACCCGACCGCCATCGCGTATCATGTCCGAGGCGCTCTGTTTTTCAACGGCCCCGCCGGCCTCTTCCACCAGCAACTGTCCGGCAAGGCAGTCCCAGGCATTCATATGCTCTTCGACGTACCCCAGCAGACGACCAGCAGCGACATACGCCAAAGAGAGCGCCCCGCTTGCATTGCGGTGATACATCGCCCCGCTCTCAATCAGAGCTGCGATGACAGGCAAGATGTTCTCCGGCTGAACTCTGTTTGAATAGCCAACTGAAACTGTGCCGGCATCCAGCTGCACATCTGACGCAACAGAAATTTTCTTTCCGTTCAACGTCGCACCGCCGCCACGTTCGGCCACAAATGTTTCCGATACATTTGGGTCGCGGATCACACCGATCTCAGTCCTGTCGTCGGATACACCAGCAAGTACGATCGTCCAGGCCGGAATGCCATTCACGAAATTTGTTGTGCCGTCGATTGGATCGATGACCCAATCGAACCCGCTTGTACCAACGTGCCGCCCGTGCTCTTCGCCAATGATGCCGTCATCTGGCCAAGCTTTGAGGATTTCGTGACGGATGAATGTCTCAACATCCTTGTCAGCCTCACTAACCCAATCCTGTGCCCCCTTGCTGTCCACGATCAGGTTGTCGCGATTCCGAAAATAAGTAAGCGCGAGATCTCCCGCCAGTTGGCAGACCTGCGTCGCGAATGTTTTGCGCTGAGAATTTTCCTGATTCAATTCGTCGCTCCAGTTTGAGGGGCAGATAACAACCCATACCCCCTGACGAGCGAAGGTGTCATCAATTTGTACCAGAGCCAACAGTGCAAAGGATAGTTTTGAACGCGCTTTGGAAATGCCCGCTCTGTCTGCGAAGCTGAGATTCGGACCACCCGAAGCCTCAATTCACCTTACCGAAATGAACTGATGACTGCTTAGAGCCCAAAACGGACCCTCGAACCTTAATAACCCTTAAAAGTCCGCAACTGTACAAAACAGAAGGAACGAAAACACGAGTGTAAGCCTCTACTGGCAGCACCTGATGCGTGAGAAATCGCACTGTCACTGTCGGCATTCCCGAGTCTGTGGTGCGCAAGAGCAGGAAGAAGAACTGCCAGAGCGTCGACGGGTCGGTTACCTAGCAGCAATTTCCAATAGTTCTTTATAGACTTGCTTGGGTTGCAAATCTCGCGTGAAGAGTCCCGGTCTGGCGCCCTCCCATGGTGTTAGCCCGAGCGTGCCCCGCTGCACAATATTGTCGCCGTCGATCGGGGCAAAGAAGGTTATCTCCTTGGTGTTCGGGTATTGCAGAAGGAATTTAACGACACGAGAGTAGTCGCGAATAACTCGTGCATCATGTGCCGCGACGCTAGCCGGCCGGTAACGTTTTTCGGAGTCGCGTTTTCCATAGATCATTGTCAGCTCGTTCCAATGAAATCCAATACCAATATCGGCCAACCGATTGAAATAGCTGGCATTCAGTATTGGCGCGTTATTTGACGGCGGAAATACAAAGCCACCAATGGCGGCTCCGTCGATTGGAACACCTTTCTTCTTCAATCGCTCAAGCAGTTTAAGGTGGGCCCGTGTCTTGGATCTGAAATAATTGTTTGGGTCTCCGACCATCCCGAAATCCTGATAGGTCAATCGTGCGCGTGGCATCCGCTCTCGTGTCGCGTAGAATAAAGTCTCTATCAGTCCTTCACCCAGCACCTTGCCAAATGCGTCCTGTCTAGGCCCCGTGCCCGCTGGCTCAAGAAACTCGTCCATAACTTGAATGGTCATCGAGGAGTTTGGGTTCAGTCGATCACAGACCTGGTTCACGCGCTTGATTAACGTAGCTTCGAGTTCAGCGGGTGATTTCGGGCTTCCGTCAGCTCGCAAATGGGCACGCTTTGGTGCCGCTTCCCAAGAGTAGATCTGGCGCAGACGGGGCGTCACCGATGCCTTTGCCGCACTTGAAAGGAAGGTGTTGAGGCCGCTGAAAGAAGGCGTGCCTGCCTCGTTCGCGTCCCACTCGATCTCTTCGCCCAGGTTTGCGACAAGGTTGAAATGTGTTCCCATCCACGAATGGATATCAGGTCGACGCAGTTGCCTACGATCGAGCATAACCCCAAAATCAACACCACGTTGTTGGCCGGCTTCTCGAAGGGTTGTGGCAGGCGCTCCTGTGCCGATTGACCGGCTGGTGGTTGCCCCCACCGTCGTCTGACACCCCGAGAGTGCTGCTGTGCCTGTCAAAGCGGCCACCGAGCCGATAAAGCTGCGTCGGTTAAGTTCTTCCATCTTCATTACCGTCCCCGATTAAAACGCCAGGTTCCGCCTTTTCTTAACATCCCTGTGCTTTTTTTGGTCAGATTTCTGTGATTCTTTAATTTTCTCCTACAAGTCCCGTATGTTATTTCGGAAAAAAGAGCCGAGAAGAGATGGATTGTGTGACGACGCCGTTCCTGACGGAACTATCGCTTCCGTTCGATGGCACCAACTCGCGTCGACGGACGCTTCGTCCACAGAACAGACACCGTGCACATTTGGATAGGTCCGCGGACGGTACCAACCTTCAGACGATCGCAAACCGCGCCCAAATCTCCGCGCTATCTTCATTCCTCGCGCCGCCGTCTTGGCCCCTTCTGTTGGCCCAATCCCACGATCCTTCATCGCTTGACGCACAGAACGCGCTCCAAACCAGCGTACAATCACCCGGATCATCCGCCCGGCATTCATGGATTGATCCTGGTCCTCGCCCAGTGATTGCTCTCCCGGTGTCTGCTCTCTTTTCCTTCACACACTGCTAGACGCTTGCTTAAACAGTGCAATCGTATAAGCACGGGGTTAACGACAAAAAGAAATGCAGGCATATGAATCATATCCCAGACCGCTTCGAGGCGCAGACCGAACTTCGGGATGCGAAAGACTGGGTACGTATTCTGGCAAGGTACCGCGAGCCGAGCGCTTCACGTAGTTGGATCGAACTGGGCATTACCATAGGCCCGTTCATCTCGCTCTGGGCTCTGGCCTGGTGGTCGCTGTCCTACAGCTACTGGCTGACCTTCGCGCTTTCCCTCTTCAATGCGGCTTTTCTTCTGCGCCTTTTCGCCATTCAACACGACTGCGGGCACGGGGCGTTCTTCAAAAACCGAAACGTAAGCGACTGGCTTGGACGTGTTATCGGGGTCCTTACCCTCACTCCATACGACGTGTGGAGACACGCCCATTCCATTCATCACAGCGCTTCAGGCAATCTCGACCGCCGTGGAATGGGCGACATCAACACGCTTACGGTGGCCGAGTACCACGGTCTCTCGCAATGGAATCGACTGCACTATCGCCTTTATCGGCACCCGATCGTTATGTTCGGACTTGGGCCAGGCTATCTCTTCTTTCTTGAAAACCGCCTGCCTTTTGGCTTCATGGCAAAGGGCAAATTCTGGCTCAGCGCGATGCTCACCAACGTCGGAATATTCATTGCGCTCGGCACAATCATTTATTTCGGCGGTCTGATGCCAGTTCTTCTAATCTTCTTTCCAAGTTCTTTGCTGGCTGCCACTGCGGGCGTGTGGCTGTTCTACGTGCAGCACCAATTCGAAACCACGCATTGGGAGGCCGAGGAAGACTGGCAAGTGCACGAAGCCGCCTTGCACGGGAGCTCGCACTACGTGATGCCGTCGGTGCTTCAATGGTTCTCCGCCAACATCGGCATCCACCATGTGCATCACCTCTACAGCCGCATCCCGTTTTACCGGCTACCGGAAGTCTTGCGAGACCACGAAACGCTTGCAGACGGCAATCAAATGACAATCCGTGAAAGCATCGCAAACGCAAAGCTTCACCTCTGGGATGAGCGTACAAAGACGTTGGTGTCGTTCGCGGACGCCCGTGCGTTGAGCAAATAAAGGTGCCCGCGGCATACGGCAGCTGGACGAAGTTACTTGCTTTTTGACACGGCACAGGTCCGCATTGAGCCCAACGCGGCCCAAAAAACCGTCATTTGGAGCTGAACTGTTGAGGACGGCGGCTCTGGATTCTTTGCCATCAGTTTTGACAGTCGCGCCGAAACACCTTCTGCTCCAGTCCGCGAAAGTGTAGGCTCGGCTCATGTCATTGCCTATTTTATACGACTACACTGGCTCGATTTGCTCGCAGATGGCGCGACTGGCACTCATTGAAAAGTCAGTACCGTTCCAGCGACGGTCAGTTGATATCATGGAAACGAATGAGCAGTTTGAGCCTTGGTACGTGGCACTGAACCCGAAGGCCGTAGTTCCGACATTGGTTATGGGTGACGAGATTGTCTGCGACACCATCAGGATCGTGAACCGAGTCCAGTCACTTGATGGACCGGATCTCTCCGGGGATACGAGCACGCAAGGATGGCTTAAAGACATTATGGCACCGCACTACGGGGTGTTGCTGTATCGAAATCGCCTCGATCCAGATGGAACAGCTCCGCAGATCATTGCGAGGGGCCTTTTGCTTGAAAAGCTTCTCAAGCAACATCCTGAGATGGGTGACCTGCTCGAAGGTCGGATTGCCGGCAACCGGCGGTTCCAGAGTCTGCTGGGCAATCCGGATGCGATTGAAGAGCACGTTTCCTCGACCAAAGCCCTTGTATTGCGCATGGCCTCCGCCGTCAGGAAGCAACCCTTTCTTGCCGGAACGGCTTACTCACTCGCCGATTGTTTCGCCACCGCAGCTCTGGCCCGATTCACAATGCACGGGCTTCAGGATTGGTGGATCGGGACAGAGCTTGAAGACTACTATGACCGTATGAGGGCCCGACCAAGTTTCGAGGCAGCCGAGGTCATGGATCGTGGAACCGAACGAGATCTTTGAGACCTGGCATTTGAAACGGTAGGTCAGCAGGACTCGCGAAGCGATCGTTCGTGCTCGGTGCCGCGAATGACGGTTTCGGCCCGCATAGCCGACAATTGCGTTCCAGCTCCTTCGACAGCCTATCTCAACCCACGCCCAAATCTCCGCGCCATCTTCATGCCTTGCGCCGCCTTCTTGGCCCCTTCGGTTTGCCCCATTCCGCGATCCTTCATCGCTTGGCGCGCAAACTTCATCCCAAACCGGCGCACCAACATCCGGATCAATCGCTCAGCGTTCATCGCTCAATCCTCATCCTCAAACATCTCGGCCTGATTTTCGTCGTGGTCCTCATCCTCGCCCGGCAAAGGCTCTCCCGGAGGAGGTCGGCTCTCTAGCAGCCCGGCGGCCCGAAGCTCTTTCACGCCCGGCAGATCGCGCGCGCTTTCAAGACCAAAGTGATCCAGAAAATCCTGAGTAACCACGTAAGTCACCGGTCGACCCGGCGTCATGCGCCGCCGCCCGAACCGGATCCACTCCAATTCCAGCAGCTGATCGACCGTCCCCCGAGACACCGACACACCCCGGATTTCCTCAATCTCGGCCCGCGTCACCGGCTGGTGATAGGCGATGATCGCCAGCGTCTCGATCGCGGCGCGAGACAACTTCCGCGTCTCAACCGTCTCCTTGCGCATGAGAAACCCAAGGTCGGGCGCTGTGCGCATCGCATAGGCGTCGCCCACCTTCACAACCGACACCCCGCGCCCTTCATAACGCTTTTTCAACAAGTCAATCGCCGCCGCGCCGTCAGCACCATGCGGCATCCGCGCGTTCAATTCGGCAATTGTCACGGGCTCAGCCGTCGCAAATAGGATCGCTTCAACCATCCGCTCCTGCTCGGCCAAAGGTGGGGCATCAAACAGGCTCTCGTCGTGCGCGTCCGGCTCAACCACGTGCCAAAGCCTTGATCTGAATTGGGGCAAAAGTTTCCGTCTGGCGGATCTGCAATACTCCGGCCTTCGCCAATTCCAAGGACGCTGCGAAATGGGATGCCGTGGCCGAGCGTCGCCGCGCCGGGTCAACCTCCCAGCCTTCGGGCAAGTAAGACAGCAAATCCGTCCACTCGCCAGCAAAGCCCATCAAACCGCGCATGCGCTCCAGGGCTTGCTCCAGGGTCATCACATGTGACCGATCCATCGCATAGGGGCGGAACTCATCCTTGGTTCGGATCCGCGCGTAGCCCTGCATCAGATCCAAAAGCGTGGCGGTGTACTTCACCTTCCGCACCCGCGTCACATCCTCGGGCACACCCCGCACAAAGAAGTCGCGGCCCTTTTGATCCCGCGCCATCAATTTTGCAGCAGCCTCACGCATGGCTGACAAACGCTCAAGCTGGAACGCCAGATGCGCCGCAAGCTCTTCGCCTGATGGACCTTCATCCGCCGGATCAGGCGGCAGCAACAACCGCGACTTCAGAAACGCCAGCCAAGCCGCCATCACCAGATAATCCGCAGCCAACTCGATCCGCAGCGTTTTTGCGCGCTCAACAAACGCCAAATACTGCTCCGCCAGCGCCAAAACCGATATTTTCCGTAAATCTACTTTCTGCGTCCGACTAAGCGTCAAAAGCAGGTCCAGGGGCCCCTCAAATCCGTCGACATCGACAATCAGGGCTTCCGCCGCAAGGCGGGCCTCTACATCGTCAAAATCAACATCACCATCAGGCATTGGCAGCGCCCCTTATTAGGCTGTCAAACTCCGCTTCCAAGGCCGGAATGTCAATATCCCTTGTGGTTGCGCGCCGCGCTAACGCTATATCTGCGCGTTTTGCCGCTTCTGCGTTCATTTCGCCAACCGCGCCTGCAATACGCTTCATCTCGCTCATGTCACCATTGCAATGGAGCACCAGATCACAGCCCGCACCCACCGCTCGGACTGCGCGGACCTCAACCTCGCCCTCCAAAGCATTCATCGAAATATCATCGCTCATCAACAGCCCGGACAGCCCAATCTGGTCCCGAAGAAACTGAATGCCTGCCTCCGACTGAGTCACAGGTCGTTCAGCATCAACTCCAGGCACCACAATATGCGCCGTCATCGCCATCCCTGCCCCCGCCAAGGCGCGGAACGGCGCAAAATCCGTTCGCCGCAATTGATCCAAAGGCACGTCGATTGTCGGCAAGTTCTTGTGACTGTCTACAACGGCCCGCCCGTGGCCCGGCGCATGCTTTATCACCGTCAGACACCCCGCCGCGTGATGACCGTCCGCACAGGCCGTTGCCATCTTCACCACTGTATCGGCATCCGTCCCGTAGCACCGGTTTCGCAAAAACGGATGCGTCTCCTCATAGGCAATGTCACACGACGGCGCGCAGTTCACATCGACGCCGTGCTCCAACAACTCCGCACCTATCAAGGCTCCTCGCAAATACATCGCCCGGGCTGCCAACTCGGGATCGTCGAACAACGCCACCTGATCCAACGGTGGCAAATACTCTCGCCAATGCGGGGCCCGCATCCGCTGAACCCGACCGCCTTCCTGATCGATCAAGATCGGCACGTCCCAACCGACGGCTTCCCGCAAATCGCCCGTCAGCCGGCGTAGTTGGTCAGGCGTCTCACAGTTGCGTTGAAAAAGAATAAAGCCCCAAGGATCCGCCTCGCGAAAAAACGAGTGCTCCTCAGGGCTTAGGACAGGCCCCAGGGGCGCGAAAGCATACGCGCCCCGGGCCACGTTATTCCTGAACGACAGGGATGCAGTTTGCCCCGTCAGACACCAGCACCGCGCAGAACCGGCGCGCCTCGGCCAAATCAGCAAATCCCATGGCACGCAGACGCCAGAACGTGCGGCCACCCGTTTCAGCCTGCTGAACCACGCGCGACTTGCCAGCCATGTAGTCTCCGAAATTCGCTATCGCGTTTGCCCACTCGGCCCGCGCCACCTCGGCGCTTCCATAAGCTCCAAGCTGCACAAGACGCGTTCCCACCGGGATGCTTTCAGGATCAAGTGCACCCGTGACGTCGTTTATGACAGGGCGCGACGCAAACCGCTCTCCCTCAGGGCGCCCTAGCGGACGGGGCGTTGCCAATGGAACGCCCGGTCCAGCCGAAACAAGGCTCACAGGTTGCGCTTCAACGATCGCACCGATCTCCGACAAAGCAGCCGCAACGGCCAAATCTGTTGCCGACGGTGCGTCTTCAGCGACCTCTTCGACAACGACAGCCTGCTCGACCACCGCGTCGCCAAGTACAGGCGCGGGCTCAACTTCAATCACCGGAAGCGGCTCAGGCTCAACCCGAGGAGACAGGTCCGCCATCGCCAGGTCTTCGTCCTCGTTCAGAGTCGCGGGAGCCGGCGCCAAAACCACCTGCTGCACAACCTCTTCAACACGCGCTTCCGCAATACGGTTCACCGCGAGGCCCTGATAGCCATTCGCCAACCCGCCCGGATCTTCGGGAGTAATCCGCATCGGACCTTCCAGAGCT
>CAZMRS010000012.1:11153-14463 GCA_964568435.1 uncultured Boseongicola sp.
CATCGCGCTGCCAAAGCTTCCAGCCCCAGGTCGCAAGACCCACGATCAACAAAACAGACAGGGCCGCGCCCGCCCAATTGATCGCCGCCGCAAGCGAACCGCCGTCGCGGTCGCCATAATCATTGTAATGAATAGCCGCCATTGTTTATGCCTCACTGTCGCCGCCGGTTGACCCGGGCGTGCGTCTACTGCTCTCAAAACTCTGGCCGCGGTGCGCTTTTGTCAGCGCATCTCTTCAACCGGAGTCACTCCAAGAATACCCAATCCGGCTGAAATAACAACGGCTACGGCGCGTGGCAGGGCGATTTTTGCGGCTGTCGCCTTGCTGTCGCCCTCGTGAAGGAAGCGAAGCTCTGGCTTGTCGTTCCCTTTGTTCCACAAAGCGTGGAAATCCTGCGCCAGCTCATAAAGGTAGAACGCCACCCGATGAGGCTCGTGATTGCGCGCCGCGATCTCCACCAGACGTGGCCATTCAGCGATCTTCATCGCCACACGGAACTCAGCTTCGTCCTCCAACTTGGCATTGTCCGAATACTCAAGCCCCAGCTCTTCGGCTTTGCGCATCACTGACCGCACCCGCGCATGTGCGTACTGCACATAGAACACCGGGTTGTCTTTCGACTGCTCAACCGCCTTGTCGAAGTCGAAATCAAGCGGCGCGTCGTTCTTCCGCGTCAGCATCACAAACCGCGTCACATCCGGGCCAACCTGCTCAACCACGTCGCGCAAGGTCACAAACGTCCCTGCCCGCTTCGACATCTTGAACGGCTCACCGTTCTTATAAAGCTTCACCAACTGCGTCAGCTTCACATCCAGAGGCACCCGACCGTCAGACAAAGCTGACACTGCCGCATTCATCCGCTTCACGTAGCCGCCGTGATCTGCACCAAAAATGTCGATCAGCTCGTCAAAACCGCGGTTCACCTTATCCCAGTGGTAAGCAATGTCCGGTGCAAAGTACGTCCACGACCCGTCCGACTTCATAATCGGCCGATCCACGTCATCCCCATGCGCGGTCGAGCGGAACAACGTCTGCACCCGCGGCTCCCAATCTTCGGGCATTTTGCCCTTAGGCGGCTCCAAAGTGCCCCGATAGATCAGGTCCTTGCCTTTGAGATCCTCAATCGCCTTTTCGATCATCCCTGATCCATAAAGCGACTTCTCGCTGAAGAACTGGTCCATCTCGACGCCAAGCGACGCCAAATCTGCCCGGATCAGATCCATCATCTGATCCGTGGCAAAGTTCCGAACGGTCTCCAGCCAAACCTCTTCCGGTTGATCCAGAAACTGATCCCCAAACTCCGCCTTCAGCGCCTCGCCCACCGGCACAAGATAGTCGCCCGGGTAAAGCCCTTCTGCGATCTCAGGCGACAGACCGTGCGCCTCGCGATACCGCTCATAAGCCGACCGCGCGAGCACATCGACCTGTGCCCCACCATCGTTGATGTAATACTCCCGCGTGACGTCATAGCCTGCATAAGCCAGCAAAGACGCCAAAGCGTCGCCAAATACAGCGCCGCGCGTGTGGCCAACATGCAATGGGCCTGTCGGGTTCGCGGACACGTATTCCACGTTCACCTTCACACCCGCCCCCATGCCCGAATGGCCAAAGCTCGCGCCCGCATCAATTGCCTCGGCAACAACATCATGCCAAACGTCCGGATGCAGCCTGAGGTTCAAGAACCCCGGCCCTGCCACCTCGGCCACCGCAATCCGGTTATCGCTCGTCAAACGTGTCGCCAAAGCATCCGCAATCACACGTGGAGGCTTGCTCGCCGCCTTGGCCAGCACCATTGCCGCATTCGTTGCCATATCGCCATGCGCCGCATCGCGCGGCGGCTCCACGGCCACATTGCCCCAGGACAATCCGCTCGGCAGCTCGCCATCGGCCACCATGGCATCCAGCGTTTCAATCACAGATGTGCGAATCTCGGCGAAAATATTCATCTCTCAGGCCCTTCGGGAAGTCGCGAGCGGTTTACCACCATCACCAAGCGCGTCAACGCCAGCCTAGGCGATTGACTTGATCTCTCAGTTCAAACACTCTCCGCAGCATGACATACAGGCTTGAATTTGTCGAAACGCTCTCGGACATGAATGCGCTTCGCGACATCCTCACGGACTACCTCCGCGACATCCTTCCAAAATTCGAGGCCGTAAGCGGCATCACCATCGACCCCGAAGATATGGCAGCCCAAACCGTCGCGGACCCTACCGAGTTGCTTCCTCCTCGCCATCGACTTCTGTTGGCATACGACGGCAACGACACGCTGGTCGGCTGCGGCAGCATCCGTCGTATTCGCGATGATGCCGGAGAAATGAAACGTATGTTCGTGAAGAAAGAGCATCGAGGTACTGGCCTGGGCCGCCAACTCTTCGAAGAACGCATTGCCGAAGCGCGCCGTATGGGGCTTTCATGGCTCTACGCAGACACCGTCAAAGGCAACCAAGCCATGCTGAACCTCTACGAAAAATACGGCTTCGACTACATCGACCGCTATCCCGAGAACGCGAACCCGGTTGAGTTCGCACCCCACCTCGTCTTTTTGCGCCTGAAGCTTGCTCCAACCGCCTAAAGCGGGTCTCGCAGCAGCTCGCTCAGCATCGGGCAGGCATCGCCACCAACAGTTGCGCACGCGCTCAATGACCGGGACAAGCGTGCTTCCAATTCCTGCAAATCCGCAATCTTGGCTCGGATCTCTTCTAGGTGGCGCTTGCCAACTTTTTGTACGCTCGCGCAATCGTCTCCAGTCGTCGAAGCCGCCCCAATAAGCGCCACGATGTCCTCAATCGCAAAGCCAAGCTCTCGGCACCTCTTCACAAATCGAAGCCGTGCCACTTGGTCGTCCGTGTAAATCCGGCGCCCATTCGGAGCGCGATCCGGCTCATCCACAACACCGCGCTTTTCGTAAAACCGAATTGTCTCGATATTGACCCCGCTCAGCTGCGAAGCCTCTCCAATTGCAAACAATTTTCTTATAAACCTCTTACATCTGTAGCCACTACAGATGCCATAAAAAGCTTGCAGATGAAAGACTAAACCATCTGTTAGGCGCACCACACTCACGGACGGCAGAAGGTTCGCCCCCGGGACCGCTAGATTTAGATTGCCCGGGGGCGTATTACTTCAAAGCGCGAATTGCCGCCGCACCCGGTCCGCCGAGCAGTCGCTCGTGCGACATCAGCGCGAACCGGTCCGTCATGCCTGCGATGTAATCCGACACGATCCGTGCGAGCGCCGTTTCGTCCTCCGCGTCTTCCACGTCCTTTCGCCACTGCTTCGGCAGTTCTTGCGGGTTCGACATGTAAA
>CAZMRS010000013.1:0-9678 GCA_964568435.1 uncultured Boseongicola sp.
CTTGGCCTCTACCCGCACGAGTTGTCTGGCGGTCAACGTCAGCGTGTTGTGATTGCGATGGCCATTGCTTTACGGCCCAAGTTGCTCATTGCAGATGAGCCGACTACCGCTTTGGATGTCACGACACAGGCGGAGGTTCTTGCATTGCTTAAACGGCTCGTGCGGGAAGACGATATGGCGATGATGCTAATCAGCCACGACCTCGCCGTGGTGGCTGATTCGGCCGACGAAATTGTCATCATGAAAGACGGCGAAATCGTCGAGCAAGGCCACTCGAAAACGCTGTTTGATACAATGTCCCATCCCTACTCCAAGGCATTGTACGCCGCCTCAGGACACGTCCCAGTTCGAGAAGCGCGACCAGAGCATGTGCCGCTGTTGAAGGTCGATGAAGTTGTTTGCGAATATCGTCTTCCCAAGACTTCGCTCTTCGCCCCGGTCGAGCATCTGCGGGCCGTTGATGGCGTAAGCTTCGAAATTCGAAAGGGCGAAAGCCTTGGCCTTGTTGGCGAAAGCGGATGCGGGAAGTCCACACTGACGCGCGCTATTCTTGGCCTCGAACCTCTGAAGGCCGGAAAGATCCTTTTAAGCGGCGCTTCGATTTCGCAGGACACCGTAGCTTCTCGTCACCAGCGTCGCCAGATGCAGGTTGTCTTTCAAGACCCCTATGGGTCTTTCAACCCTAGACACCGTGTCGACCGTCTCGTGAGTGAACCATTCCATTTGTACGAGACGGCTCCAACCAGCTCCGAACGAAAAGAGGCAATCAGCAGCGCACTGAACGATGTAGGTCTCTCACCCGATGATCAGTTCAAGTACATTCACGAATTCTCAGGCGGGCAACGACAGAGAATCGCAATCGCGAGGGCGCTCATCATCCGGCCGGACCTCATTCTTCTAGACGAAGCGACATCAGCGCTTGATGTTTCCATCCGAGCCCAGATTCTCGACCTGCTTGCAGAACTCGCTGACTCACACAGGCTGACGTACTTGTTTATTTCGCACGATCTTTCAGTGGTCCGATCAATTACGGACCGCGTCCTGATCATGAAATCTGGGAAAATTGTAGAGGAAGGTGAGACGACAAAAGTCTTCGAGGCACCTCAGCATCCCTACTCGAAATCATTGATTAATGCCGCGCCAATACTTCCTCAGCCCAAAGCCAGTTAGGTCGTCCTAAGTGGCAGCAACGAATTGGTAACCTTACCGATCTAGCGTGACACCATGCGCAAATCGGCTGTCCGTTCTCGGCAGCCAGAATAGCACATAGGGTTGATTTAGGTTTTCCATGTCCGACGGCACGCCTCGGCGTTTCTCTGCTGTTCAAGGCTCGCGACGCATACTTGCTGTCGCGTTCTGTTTTAGCGCCGCAGTTAACGTTTTGATGCTGACCGGTCCGCTGTTTATGCTCCTCATCTACGACCGCGTGCTCAGGTCAAAATCAGAAGAGTCACTTGTGGCATTAGTGGTGCTGGTCGTCGCAATTTACTTCTTTATGTGGCTGATCGACTTTGCACGAGGTCGCTTGATCTCAAGGGCAGGATCGCGGCTTCAAAGCCAGTTTGGAGAGCAGGCATTTCAAGCGGAGATTGAAGCTTCGCCTGAGAATAAGCCTCACTTTTCGCCAACACGCGACCTGAGAGTTCTAAGGGACTTCTTAGCATCACCTACATGCCTTGCCGCTCTGGATACTCCTTTTACACCCATATTTTTGTTGGCAATTTTTGCCTTTCATCCACTTCTGGGTTGGCTGGCACTAGCCGGAGCTATGCTTCTGGTCCTGACAACTCTCCTAAACCGCGCGGTCACGAAATCCAGCGCAAAAACACATCAAGGCGAGGTGGCTGATGCGCTCAGGTTTGCCGACAACGTCAGGCAGGCTCGATCCACGGTAACCGGACAAGCGATGCTTGGTGCAACATCACTGCGATGGCACAGCATGAACGAAAAATTACAAGCAAAGGCGACAAGCGGTGAGGATTTTAGCGCCGCTCTCTCTGCGCTTACAAAATCTTTGAGACTGTTGCTGCAATCACTGCTTCTCGCGCTGGGCGCATGGCTTGTCCTGCAGAATGAACTCACGGCTGGGGCTATGATAGCCGCGTCTATTTTGCTTGGCCGCGCGTTGAGCCCAACCGAAGTTCTGCTCACTCGCTGGGCCCAAGTGCAACAAGCTTTAATCAGCTGGAGCAATTTAGGGGCGCATCTGAACACCCGGCCGGCCCGCACCCTCGCACCGCTTCCAGGTCTAAAGTCATCAACTTTGCAAATGCGAGGCGTAACCGTTTCGCGAGGACCCGGCACATCGCCAGTGCTCTACAATGTGTCGTTCGAGATCATACCCGGTGAAGCTTTGGGGGTGATTGGACGTAGCGGGGCGGGGAAAAGCACACTGGCAAGAGTGCTTCTAAATCAAGTTACTCCCACCGTTGGAGAAGCACGCATTGGTGGCGCGCTAATCTCACAGCTCACGGAAGATTCCCTGGGGCGAACAATCGGGTATCTACCTCAGAATGCGGAGCTGCTTACCGGAAGTTTACTTGAAAACATCGCGCATATGGAACTTGAGCCAAATCTCAAAAAGGCAACCGCCGCAGCCATAACGGCAGGCGCGCACGAACTCATTCTATCGTTGCCGGACGGCTATGAGACACGCGTTTTCGACAACAATGGAGAACTCTCGGGCGGACAAATCCAAAGGATCGCTCTTGCGCGCGCGCTTTATCATGACCCAATGCTGCTGGTATTGGATGAGCCAAACTCCGCGCTCGACAGAGATGGAACCGAAGCCCTCAACGCAGCCATTCGACAATACAAAGCTCGGGGGCGTTCGGTCCTGGTGATGACACATCGCCCGATGGCGATCTCCGAGTGCGACACGCTGATGGTCTTGGACCGTGGTGCTCCAAGGACTCTGGGTCCAAGAGACGAGGTCTTAAGAACTCTTATGGCAAACGCAGAGGGAATCTCTGCCATTCGCGGTAACGAAGTCGCATCATGAAAGATAACAAATCCTCCCGCGCTCACCTGTCCGCTAGAATGCCCACAACTGTCGGCTCCATTGCACTTGGCACCCTGTTTTTGGTCATAGGTTCCTGGTCCATATCCACGCGATTGTCGGGCGCTGTCGTAGCGCCGGGTCAGATCATGATCGAAGATAGCCGGCAAGTCGTGCAGCACCTTGAAGGCGGCATCGTAAAGAGGATCTTTGTCCGAAATGGCGACGCCGTGAGGACAGGTCAATCCTTGGTAGAACTGGACGACACGCAACTTGTCGCCGAGCTCCGTGAAACAAGGGCGCAGCTCTTCGAATTGGCGGCACGTGAGGCAAGGTATGAAGCCGAACTAGCCGGGCAAGAAGAACCGCTCATCTCTGCAGCACTTGAGATTGCTAGCCCCTCTGACCGCGAACTGGATCGCCAGATAACCATCCAAAGAACTCTTTACTCTGAGCGCCGCGAGAGCCGGGCACTCGAAAATAGGTCCAATCTTGTACGCGTCGCGTTGCTGAAAACGCAGATCAACGGCATTGAAGCCCAGAAGATGGCTGCAAAGTTACAGGCAGAAATCATAGCCAACGAACTTGAAGCTCAAAATAATCTTCTTGATCAGGGACTTACCCAAAGCATTAGAGTGACAGAACTCGCACGGGAGCACGCGCGCCTTGTCGGCGATGTCGGTCGGCTGTCAGCAAACGTCGCCCAGTTGGAAGGTGAGATTGAGGTCCTTAACCGCGAGAATGCGCGCGCGGCATCAAGTGTGCGAGACGAGGCGCTTTCAGCGCTACAAGATATACGGCCTAGGCGGGTATCGCTTGAACAACGAGCCGTCATTTTGCAAGCGCAGCTGCGTCGGACAAGGATTCTCGCGCCTGTTGATGGAATTGTGCACGCGACAACCTTGTTTGGCCAAAACTCGGTCGTACAGCCAGCCCAAGAGTTGATGCAAATCATCCCGACCGACAGAAAGCTAGTAGTCAACGCAAGCATTTCTTCCGCGGACGCGGATCAAGTATCTGTTGGGCAAGATGCAACACTAAGATTTACTTCGCTTGACGCAAATATGACCCCCGAAATACCTGGCATCATAACGCATGTTTCCGCCGAGGCGATTGAGCACAAAACATCTGGTCAATATTACTTCGAGATCGAGATCTCGCCGAACGAAACAGAGATTAGTAAGTTTGACGCCCAGGAACTTCGTCCCGGCATGCCCGTTGAAGTCTTTGCCAAAACTGCGGACCGGACACCCCTTTCGTATCTGACAAAGCCCATCGCCGACTATTTTGCGAGAGCCTGGCGCGACAGTTGATCAAAGATGTCGCGTAGGCCTAACAACATCGTATGTCAGCACCTCCTTTTGCTCCACCCAGCTTGATACATCTGCAGCGAACGACTTGAAGTGATCGCTTTGGCTATGAAGCGCAAAGGCGGCTTCATTCGAATAGAGCTCATACAAGAACACCTCGAGCGGACTCGAGATATTATGACAAACATCAAAATAGTGACATCCTTGTTCTAGCGCCAAACTATCGTCAGCTTGCTGCACTATCCTTTTTAAGAAGACTTCACCAAATCCATCTTTGATGCGAAACTTGACGCAAACGGCATACATCAGCTGATCTCCATAAATTTCAAAGCAACACGCTCAGACGGCCTCCATCTGGGCCAAGATTTCTTTGGTCACAGCAATTGTGCCCATGTCGCCGCCGAACTCCATCGGGCGAATGCGGTTTGCTGAGAACCCATTCTCAACAGCCTTATTGATAAGCTCCGCCGCTACCCCATAAGCCTCGGCGTCCAGTTTTTCGGCAAGGTAGTCAAGCATCAACGCACCGCTCAACACAGCTGCCAGGGGATTCGCCTTGTCTTGCCCCATGATGTCGGGCGCCGTGCCGTGCGCTGGCTGAAACAAACCATGCTTATCGCCAATTTCTGCGCAAGCAGCCATGCCCATTCCACCAACCAGCCCGCCGCCCAAGTCTGACAGGATGTCACCAAACATGTTTTCCATGACGAGCACGTCATAGTCCCAAGGCTGCCGGATCAGATTGAGCGCTTGTGCGTCCACGTAGGCATACTCGTGCGCAACGTCCTGAAACTCTGGGCGAATTTCATCGAAAATCTTCCTGAAAAATGCCATCGACTGAAACACATTCGACTTATCGACACAGGTCACCTTTCCAAGCCCACCTCGCGATTTCCGCCTCTGCGCCAAACGAAATGCAAACCGATGAAGTTTCTCGGTTGTGGCGCGGGTTATGCGCAGAATATCGCGTGCCTCCTTATCATCGATGACTTCGCCACCACCGTGCGCTGCCGCCGAGAAGAAAAGGCCTTCTGTAGATTCTCTAAGTATAATGAAGTCGATGTTAGCTGCTCTTGGGTCAGCAAGGCGCTGCGGCGCGTTTGGGTAGGCCTTTACTGGGCGTACTCCGGCATATAGCCCAAACTTGTCCCTTAGGCGCAAGTGAGGTGCGATTTCAGTCCCATCGGGGCGGCGTACAGAGGGTAACCCAATAGCACCGAGCAGTATGGCATCGGTTTCTCCGCAATGATCTTCGCCGCCTGGTTCGATATCCACGCCAGTCCGTTGGAAGTACCCAGCGCCAGCCTCAATGTCTTCGTAGTGCAGGCCTGCACCGCCGGCCTTGGCGGCAGCGGCATCGCAAATCGCCATCGTCGCATCAGTAACGTCGACCCCGATACCGTCACCTTTGATGACAGCTATTCTTGTTTTGGCAGACATGTCCGCTCCTTCTTAGTCCACAATCATTTCAGAGCTGTGGCAACCGATAGTTCTCTAAAATCGTGATGAGTTCCGTAGCAGTCCTCTGCCGATGTCTTCGAAAAGCTTCCCGTGCACCATCTGCATCGCCACGCTTGAGAAACTCAAAGATAACTTTGTGTTCTGCAGTCGAGATGATCGGGGGTTCGCGCAATCGTAGTGTGACCATGCGTGCCCGATGGGATTGATCCAATAGCGAATTCACAAACGCCGACAGACGTTTGTTGCCGTGAAGTTCAAGCAGAGTCTGATGAAAGTCATCATCTGCATTGGCCCATCCATCCAAGTCACCATTTTCCAGCGCTTCGGACATCGCATTCAAGGTCTTCTCCAACGGCAGCAATTCCGTGCCGCTGGGATTTCTGGAAGCGAGCCCCGCTGCCGCCTCAGGCTCGAGAGCTCCCAGAATTTCATATATCTCGCGCATGTCCTCGGCGCGGATCGCCAAGACGCGTGCACCTCGTCTTGGAACAAGTTCAACAAGTCCCTCAGCTTGAAGCCTTACGAGCGCCTCGTGCACAGGCGTCCGCGACATACCCAGTCGCGCAGCGATTTCCGGTTCAGGCTCCAAGTATCCCGGCGGCATCCTGTTTTCGCGAATGTCGCCCTTAAGGCGTTCATATGCGTCCGTGGTCCGGCTATTCCCAATTTGATCTTGCATTATTGACCTCACATAGGCGCTGCAATTAGGCAAATGATGCATGTTTTGTCAAATACTTTTATGCATACATTAACAGATGCAGTTTGCCCCTCTGGAAAATGAGCCTCTCAAGCAGTGAATGTGGTGCAGGTTCAACATCACCGGGACTAAGGTGATCAGCGAGCCGTGACGTTTCACGCATCACCTGTTAACTCGGCATCAACTACGTTGCGATTGAAGAGCGTGATGATCGTTCAAGAAACAAAATTGTCCGGAGTTTTGGTACTAGAACCAAAACGTCATGGTGATGCGCGTGGGTTCTTTTCGGAGAGCTGGAACAAGCAAACGATGGAAGACGCCGGCATCACCGTTGAATTCGTCCAAGACAATCACTCCTTGTCCAAGGCGAAGGGTACACTCCGAGGAATGCACTACCAGTCCCCTCCTCACGCTCAAACCAAACTTGTCAGATGCGGGCGCGGCAGCTTGCTTGATGTCGCCTTAGACATCAGACGCGGGTCGCCAACCTTTGGAGATTACGTTGCAATTGAACTCAGTTTCGAAAACGGGAAACAGCTTCTGGTGCCTGTGGGCTTTCTGCATGGATTCCTGACACTCGAAGACGACACGGAAATTGTCTACAAATGTAGCGACTACTACAACGCAGGCGCCGATAGTGCAGTACGCTGGGACTCGCTTGGAATTGATTGGGGCATCGATCACCCTTCATCGGTTTCTGAAAAAGATGCTGCAGCCGTGAGATTTGAGGAATTTGAAAGCCCATTCCACATGGTGCCGCAATGAAGCTGTGTGTAACTGGCGGCGCTGGATTCATAGGTTCGGCCGTTGTGCGACAAGCGGTTCGCGATGGCCATGAGGTCGTTAATGTCGACAAGCTCACCTACGCTGCGAACGTTGCTAACGTCGCATCTGTCAGCAACGCTCCAGACTACTCTTTTGAGCAGGCGGATATTTGTGACCGGACTGCAATGGACCGGATCTTGGCTAAATATGAACCCGACGCGATCATGCATCTGGCCGCGGAAAGCCACGTTGACCGTTCAATTGATAGTCCCGCTGCATTCGTCGAAACCAACATAACCGGAACGTATACGTTGCTCGAGGCCGCGCGGGCGTACTGGGCGGGTAGCAGAGATTTCAGGTTCCACCACATCTCAACTGACGAAGTTTTCGGATCACTTGGCGAAACCGGGCAATTCAAGGAAACAACTCCCTACGATCCACGTAGCCCCTATTCTGCATCGAAGGCGGCCTCCGATCACCTTGTTCGGGCTTGGCACGAGACCTATGGACTCCCTGTGGTCCTCTCAAATTGCTCGAACAACTATGGTCCGTTCCACTTCCCTGAAAAACTTGTCCCGGTCGTTATTTTGAACGCGCTTCACGGTCGGAATATTCCCATCTATGGTGACGGAAAGAATATTCGCGATTGGCTCTACGTCGAAGACCATGCGGACGCTCTTCTCACGGTAGTTTCCCGAGGAACGGACGGTCGCAGCTACAATATTGGAGGCGAAGCAGAAGCGACCAATTTGGAACTTGTAAACCTCATTTGCGAGACTCTGGACAGGTTGCGACCAGCATCGGCTTCTTATGCATCACTTATCAAATTTGTCGAAGACAGACCAGGGCATGACCGAAGATACGCGATCGACCCAACCCGCATCCGCGAAGAACTCGGCTGGAGCCCCTCGGTTACCCTGCAGGAAGGCATAGAGCGCACAGTCGCTTGGTATCTGGCGAATGAAGCGTGGTGGCGCCCACTCTTGGACAGGCAAGGCGTTGGCGAGCGTTTAGGAAAAGCCAAGTGAAAATCGCTCTGTTTGGATCAACAGGACAAGTTGCTCAAGAAGTCCGGCGAAGGGCACCCAATGAAGTCGCCGTCAAGTCATACGGTCGTGATGAGGCTGACTTCTCAATTCCAGAGCATGTGTCGGAGCTTGCATCCAAATTAGACGTAGACGCGTTCATTAATGCCGCCGCATTTACTGCTGTCGATGGTGCCGAGATGCACAAAGAGACCGCCAACGCCGTCAATCATTTATCGGTTGCCAAGTTGGCGGAAGTATCTGCTAGGCGCGCCATACCACTCGTACACATTTCGACGGACTATGTTTTCAATGGGAACGGCGACAAACCTTGGACAACCGACGACCCGAAAGAACCGTTAAACGTCTATGGCCGCAGCAAACTAGCTGGCGAAAAGGCCATCGTGAAAAGCGGGGCCCGCCACATCATCCTGCGGACTTCGTGGGTTTTTAGCGTTCATGGGAATAACTTCGTGAAGACGATGTTGCGAGTTGGCAAAGACAAATCAACTCTGAACGTGGTCGCCGATCAAATTGGCGGACCAACGCCTGCGGCTGCAATTGCCGATGCAGCGATCGAGGCGGCGATTGCTCTTCGTCGCGGAGCGCCGTCCGGGACATATCATCTTAGTGGAACGCCAGACGTGTCATGGGCTGACTTCGCGAGAGAAATCTTTCATCAATCAAGGATGGAGATACAAGTACTTGATATTCTGACGTCCAGCTATCCAACACCCGCGAAACGACCCTTAAACTCCAGGTTGGATTGCCGTGCGATTCAAGACGATCTTGGTATTAACCGTCCTCAGTGGAAATCCCACCTCGCAGAGGTCTTAGAGGAGCTTGCAGCCAAATGACAAATCGCAAGGGCATCATTTTGGCCGGTGGTTCCGGCACTCGGCTCTACCCTATCACACTGGGCGTCTCAAAGCAGCTTCTTCCGATCTATGACAAGCCGATGATCTATTACCCGCTTAGCGTCTTGATGCTAGCAGGTATCAAAGACATAGCGGTTATCACAACCGCGGAAGATCAAGAGCAATTTCAAAGGTTGATGGGAGACGGCTCTCGATGGGGCGTCAGACTTGAGTGGATTATCCAGCCTTCTCCTGACGGTCTCGCCCAAGCATACCTGCTTGCAGCAGATTTTCTGGACGGAGCGCCATCCGCCATGGTTCTCGGCGACAACATCTTTTTTGGTCATGCCCTGCCGAAAATTCTCAAAATTGCCGACCAAAAGAAGCAAGGTGCGACTGTCTTTGGATATCGCGTAGCTGACCCAGAACGCTATGGCGTATTGGATTTCGAAGGGAACAAAGTTCAAGGGATCGTGGAAAAACCGAAGATACCGCCATCGAACTACGCGGTCACAGGTTTGTACTTTCTTGACGGCACCGCCTCCGCCAAAGCCGCCACAGTGAA
>CAZMRS010000013.1:9695-14455 GCA_964568435.1 uncultured Boseongicola sp.
CGTGGCGAACTCGAGATTACGTCGCTTCTCGAACTTTATCTATCAGATGGAGCCCTCTCAGTTGAGCGCATGGGACGGGGATTTGCGTGGCTCGACACTGGCACCCACGCATCTCTGCTGGACGCAGGAAACTTTGTTCGGACACTTCAGGAAAGGCAGGGCCTTCAAACCGGCTCTCCCGAGGAAATCGCCTATGAGAATGGTTGGATTAGCGACGAAGACCTTAAGGCAATATCAGAACCTCTAGGGAAGAACGCTTACGGCACCTATCTCAGCGGCCTTGCGCAAGGCTCCTCCTCTTCATAAGGCTCACTTGGCCTAGGTTCGGCTTAAGCCCGACGGCACAACTGGTAAGAAAGATTTTTTAGAGGGATTTAAATCGTGCGTATTGCGATGATCGGGACAGGATATGTCGGCCTAGTGTCCGGGGTCTGTTTTTCTGACTTCGGGCACGAGGTGGTGTGTGTCGACAAAGATGCGAAGAAAATTGCGAAACTAAACGCCGGCGAAGTCCCGATATACGAGCCGGGTCTTGATGCGCTTCTCGAGAAAAACGTCACAGCTGGCCGTTTGACATTCACAACTGATCTAGAGGACGCACTCGATGGAACAGAAGCGGTTTTCATAGCCGTGGGAACACCGTCGCGTCGGGGCGACGGTCATGCAGACCTAAGCTACGTTTATGCTGCTGCCGAAGAGATTGCCTCCATAGCGTCGAGCTACCTCGTGGTTGTTACAAAATCAACGGTGCCAGTTGGTACCAATCGTGAAGTTGGCCGCATCATCGCGCGGTCAAATCCGAGCCTTGATTTTGATGTGGCTTCAAACCCGGAGTTCCTGCGAGAAGGTGCGGCAATTGACGACTTCATGCGGCCTGATCGAGTTGTGGTAGGGGTAGAATCTGACAGAGCTGCAAAAGTTATGTCCGAAATATATCGCCCACTCTTCCTACGGGACTTTCCTATTATCACAACAGACTTGGAAAGCGCGGAAATCATCAAGTACGCCGCGAATGCGTTTCTTGCGACTAAGATTACATTCATAAATGAAGTTGCGGCGCTTTGCGAGAAAGTGGGCGGCGACGTCAAAGAGGTGGCCAAGGGCATGGGGCTCGACGGACGCATCGGAAACAAGTTCCTGCATGCGGGGCCTGGGTATGGTGGTTCTTGCTTTCCAAAAGATACCAGCGCATTTGCGCGAACCGGGCAGGAAACTTCTAGCCCGATGACGATCACCGAAGCGGTCATTCAAGCAAACGATCGTGTGAAACGCCGCATGATCGATAAGCTATTGGACCTTTGCGACGGCTCATTCAATGGAAAGAAGGTTCTTGTTTTGGGCGTCACATACAAGCCAAACACGGACGATATGCGAGATGCGCCGTCGCTGACCATTGTTCCCGCGATGGTCGGAGGTGGAGCAAACGTCACGGTGGTGGACCCTCACGGAAAGCATGAAGGAGTTGAACTTCTGCCGTCGGTGGAATGGTCCGAGGACCTCTACAGCGCCGCGGAGGGGTGCGATCTTGTCGTCTTGCTCACAGAATGGAATGAGTTCCGTGCACTTGACCTGGGCCGTATTGCCTCAGCTATGTCGAAGCCGCGCCTGGCAGATCTACGCAACGTGTACTCCGCCCAAGATGCTAAGGCGGCTGGTTTTGAGCGATATGTTTCAGTTGGCCGACAGTCGCTCGGCGATCCCGAGTAGCGGCACCTAGTAGGCGTATCCGTAGCCTTCATCGAGGAAACTGCACTTGTTCAAAACAACGCCTGCGACCTGACAGTATTCCGAGACTTCGCGCTCGACCTCATCAACCTGAGAAACAGTAGTTTGGTCGCTAGCTGCCACAATAATTGCTGCGTCCATCAGCTTTAAAAAGGCCCGCGTCTCGTCACTTACCAGCACTGGAGGCAAGTCGAACAGCATAATGTCTGGTTTGTAGGTCGCCTGAATTTCATCAAGAACATCGTTCGTTCGCTGCCGCAAAAGAACCTGAGACGGGTCCCTCAGCGGACGGTTTGTAAAAGAAACAATAGTATTTTCGTTTAGACGAAGAGCCTGATCTTTAAATGACACTGTACCATCGAGTACATCGACCAAGCTGGAGTCCGGCGAGGCGCCAAAGAACTTTGCAGCAGAGGGCCGGCGAAGATCGACATCAAACAACATGCCTCTTACTTCGGACTGCCGACCGAACCCTGCAATGAGGTTGCACGCCGCGGTCGTTTTCCCAGACCCCGCTGAGGCGGATGTGATGGCTATTCGCGTCCAGTTGTTCCGGCGCATTTCAAGCAGAAGCTTCGTACGCAGAATGTCAAAGTGCGCCCCTTCCGTTGAAACGTCCGACGCAAAAATTCGTGACTGCTTCAAGCGCCTTTGAATGGGTTCAAAGACCTTTATTTCTTCCCATGCATTATCCAGGGCAGCTTGCGTCGCGTTCTGTCGTGACTTTGCGCGTGCCGACAATTCGGGTCGTGATCCACGTTGTGCAGGCTCACCTTCGCGTTGCGCACGTGCTTTTGCCAATGCTGCTTGAAGCTTTTCCATGTTAGTTACCCATCACGCTAATTTAGAGCCCAAACCAGTTCAAAAGACGGTCGATAATTAATTCGAGAGGCAAGTAGAATGTGTGTACCGCCCAAAGTGCGGCAGGAATACCAAGTGCCAAGCCAAGGAATAGGATCGTCTGCAACGCTCGGCGCCTTGCTTTCCCACCTGACGTTTCAAGGTAAGGGATTGTCGCAAGTGGTTGAATCGACAAGCCTCGCGTAAGATCAACCGGCCGCCGAATTGCGCGGTTTGTCATCTCCAAGAGGAGAAACAATCCAACCGCTAGTACAATGCCCAAACCAACGCCTCCACCAGAAATCAATAGTCGATTCGGGCTGGACGGCTCGGTGGGCGGAACTCCAGGTTCGATGACCGAAATGCGCTCTCCTTTGGAAAGCAATTCAATGCGCTCGCCAGTTTGTGCACGCGCCAGATTCACGACCGCGTTGTTGTACTGCTCAAGCGTGTTTTCATATTCACGTTCGAGTGACTCAAGCTCTATTGCAATGCTTGGAGTTCGAGAAATCGCTTCTTCTAGTTCGGCAATCTCAAGCTCCGCAGCAGAGGTGCGTTCGTCTAAAGATTCAATGCGGCGCTCAATGTCGGCCAAATCCAAGGCAAAAAGCGCCTGGGCCGGGTCCTCGATAGTTTCCTGACTTTCAGGATCCTCCGTGGCGACAGCCTCGGCAAGCTGTGCAACGCGCGCTTGAAGCACCCGCACGCGCGGGTTCGTCTCCGAATAAACGGTGAGCGCGCGACTTAGTTCTTCCTCTGTATCCCGCAATTCCCTCTGTGCAGGCGACAACTGTTCCTGTTGAGCATTCGCACCAATAATCATCATGCGCGTACGCTGCTCGGTCAAAGACGCGCGATCGCGTACCGCCGCTGCGGCGAGATCTTGCAGGCTGGCCAATCGGTTCACTCGGAAGTCCAAGCTCTCGGGCAAAGCATCTTGATTTGCTGCTTTAAAATCGACAATTGCCTGGCTCTTGATGGCCAACTGCTGATCCAGTCGCTCTTCATCTTGTTCGAAGAAATCCAAAGTCTGCTCGGCCAAAGTCTGTCGGCGCGCCGAGTCTTGTTGGAGGATAAGCGTCACAAACCTGTTGACTACATCCGCTGACAACTGTGGGTCTGTCGCTTGAAAGCTTATTGTCATGAAGGTTGCACCATCACGAGTACCAAGACGCTCTATTTCCGTCAGGTCGCGCATTTCCTCGACGACCTCATCAGGCGTCATTCGAGCCGCTCCCTGAAACACGCCATACTCGTTGGCAATGTCGATCAGGTTGGCGCGTGTCAGAAGACGTTGTTCAATGATCTGAAGGCGTTCAGTGGTTGAAGCACTCACTGTGGAGGCAGCCAACTCATCAGGGATCTGAGGACTTTCCACAAGCAACTGAGCCGAAGCTTCGTACCGAGAAGGAAGCGTGACGCTCAACCCAATGCCGATAGCAGAGCACAACACAAAGACGACCGCCATCAGCGGCAATCGCCGACGAAACAATGACCAATAAAACTTTAGATCGGAGTTCATTCTGCGGCGTCTCCAGAAACGTGCTCTGCGGGAAGGAAAATGCCATCTTCAAGGACTTCCTCAATGATGGCGGCGTCGACGACTCGACGCTCTTCTGTGGCTGCGTACACCATCGAAAAATCGCAAAGCTTATTCACAAGCCGAGGAATTCCACGCGAATGCTCATGAATTAACTCAACGGCTTCCGACGTGAACTCATTACCAGAACCACCGACGTGGTTAAGTCGGTGCTGGATGTAGCCTGCTACGGCAGAGCGATCCAGCGGTCCTATATGATAAGTTGCGGTTACGCGCTGCGCGAATTGCCTCAACTCAGGTCGCATGATCATCTGCCGAAGTTCCGGCTGACCAACCAGGATAAGTTGAAGTAGCTCATCTTTATTCGAATTGATGTTGGTGAGCATGCGGAGCTCTTCGAGCCCTTCAATGCTCAAGTTCTGTGCCTCGTCAATTAAGAGTACCACGCGCCGGCCACTGGCATACTCTTCGATCACGTAGTCCTGCAATTGTTGGAACATCGAGACGTATGCACCCGTCAAATCGGCCTCGATCGAAAGAGAATTCAAAACCCATTGCAGCAACTCCCCGCGCCCGCCTTGAGCGTTAGAAATCAAACCTAGGGTAATGTCATCCTCTAACGACTGAAGAAGTTTTTGGATCAGAGCCGTTTTCC
>CAZMRS010000014.1:0-14312 GCA_964568435.1 uncultured Boseongicola sp.
TATCCTTGCAGACAAAACTGCCGATCCTTTCATCGTCGCGACTGATCTCGTTAGTCAGGCCGAGCATGGCTACAACTCACCCGTTTGGCTCGTGACCGACGACCGTGCATTGGCCGAAAAGGTGATGGAACTTGTCCCCGGCCTGATCGACGATCTTCCTGAATTGAACAGCCAGAACGCAGCGGCGGCTTGGCGCGATTATGCGGAAGTGATCCTTTGCGCAGACCGCGAAGAAATGGCAGCCACATCGGACGAATACGCGCCGGAGCACCTGACGGTTCAAGCAGAAGATCTGGACTGGTGGTTGGCAAACCTCAACTGCTATGGATCGCTTTTCCTCGGTGAAGAGACCACGGTTTCCTACGGCGACAAGGCGTCTGGTACGAACCACGTTCTGCCGACATCGCGTGCAGCGACCTATACAGGCGGTCTTTCGGTCCACAAATACATGAAGATCGTCACATGGCAGCGAGCCACGCGCGAAGGCTCCAAAGACGTGGCTATCGCAACCGCTCGAATTTCGCGCCTGGAGGGTATGGAAGGGCACGCCCGTGCGGCTGATGTGCGTCTTGCAAAATACTTCCCAGGTGAAAATTTCGATCTGACGGCGAGCGAAGAGTAACATGGGCGCTGTCCAAGCAGACCTGACGGGGCATGTCGCCCTTGTCACCGGAGCAAGCTCCGGGCTTGGACGACGCGCGGCTTTGGTTCTGGCGAACGCTGGCGCAAAAGTGGTTGCCATCGCGCGCAGAGCGGACGCCTTGGACTCTTTGGTAGAGGAAGCCGCTGGCGACGTTGCGGCGCTTCCCGCAGATCTTTCAGATCGGGATGGTTTAAAAGAGGTTGCAGCGCAGGCAGCGAGCATTTTCGGCGCACCGGATATCCTTGTCCATGCCGCCGGGATCAATACCCGTGAAGTAGCCGATGAGGTGACGCCTGATGGATGGGATGTGACCATCAATCTGAACCTTGGCGTGCCGTTCTTTCTCTCACAACATCTCGTTGCGGGAATGAAAGAGAAGGGCTGGGGTCGGATTGTTAATTTTGCGTCCCTGCAAAGCCATCGCGCGTTTCCAGGCGGGCTGTCCTACGGTGCCTCAAAAGGTGGTGTCGCTCAGATGACGCGCGCTATGGCCGAGGCGTGGTCCAAGGACGGCATCATGGTCAATGCGATCGGCCCCGGTTTTTTCCGAACCGAACTGACTGCGGCTGTGTTTAGTGATCCGGACCGCGCGCAACGCAATGCCGATCAAACCTGCATCGGGCGCAATGGCGAGCCAGAGGATATCGACGGTCCGCTGATGTTCCTCTGTTCCGATCAGAGCGGCTATGTGACGGGTCAGGTTCTTATGGTTGATGGGGGGTTCACTGCGAAATGAAGGCACTTGTTTATACCGGTGTGGAGTCCCTCGAATACCGCGACGGCCCAGACCCCACTCCAGCTGAAGGCGAGCATCTTATCCGTATTGATGCGGTGGGTATCTGTGGGTCCGATATGCACGCTTATCTTGGGCACGACGAACGCCGTCCAGCGCCGCTGATCCTCGGACACGAGGGTGCCGGGACCATTGTCGGCGGTGAGATGGATGGAACCCGGGTCACGATCAATCCCTTGGTCACTGACCCCGAGAGTGCCGCCAGTCGGTCTGGGCGCGAAAATCTCGATCCGACGCGTCAGATCATTTCTATGCCACCTCGCGAGGGCGCTTTCGCGGAATACGTTTCCATGCCCGTGCGCAACTTGGTCGTTGTTCCCGATCACCTCACATTTGACCAGGCTGCTTTGGCAGAGCCGCTTGCAGTCAGTTGGCATGCCGCGCGACTTGGAGTTGAGGCGCTCCATTCTGCGGATCAAGGACGTGCTCACATCATCGGTGGCGGCGCTATTGGCTTGGCAGCTGCCTTGGCATTGAAAGCGATGGGCGTCGAGGACGTCACATTGTCTGAACCCAATGACACCCGTGCCGAGTATCTTCGCAACCTCTGTGGTATCGAAGTGAACAACGAGCCCAGCGGCACCATTCCACTTGTCGTTGATGCCGTCGGCTACGCTGCCACGCGCTCGATGGCTTCGGCTTTGGTGAGCCCGGGCGGCGTGATCCTGCATATCGGGCTCGGTGATTCTGCAGGCGGTCTCGATATCCGACGCATCACCCTCCAAGAGATCACCTTCATCGGCACTTACGCTTACACAGCACAAGATTTCCGCGACACTGCTCAAGCCATGTTCGACGGCCGGCTCGGCCTGCTCGATTGGGTGGAGACGCGACCTCTCGCCGAAGGCGCGCGCGCCTTCTCCGACATCCGGGCGGGGCTAACCCCTGCGCCCAAGATCATACTCAAACCCTAAGCGAGGCAAAAAATGTCCAACCCCGCCCCAAATGAAATCCCGCACCTGCTCGTCCATGAGCAGGCTGACAACGTTGGTGTTGTCGTCGTCGAAGGCCTGACGGCAGGTACCGACATGCTGTGCTGCATTACGCACGACAACTCTACCTTCCGCCTGACCACCAAGCACGATGTGCCGATCGGTCACAAAGTGGCTCTGACCGACCTCAAGGCCGGCGATACGGCCATGAAGTATGGCGAAGATATCGGCAAAATCATCGCTGACGTCGCGCAGGGCGAACACGTCCACACGCACAACTGCAAAACGAAACGCTGGTAAGGAACGCTCCCATGGCTTCGAAATATTCAAACATGACTTTCATGGGCTTCCGTCGCGAAAATGGTCGCGTGGGTGTCCGTAACCACGTCGTTATCCTTCCGGTTGACGACATCTCGAACGCAGCCTGTGAAGCGGTTGCGAACAACGTCAAAGGCACTATGGCAATCCCACACGCCTATGGCCGTTTGCAGTTCGGTGAAGACCTCGAAACGCACTTCCGCACGATCATCGGCACCGGTGCCAACCCGAACGTGCACTCCGTTGTTGTGATCGGCATCGAACCCGACTGGACCAAGCGTATCGCCGACGGCATCCGCGCAACCGGCAAAAACGTTGCAGAATTCTCGATTGAGCAGAAAGGCGACTTTGAAACCATCCGTGCAGCAAGCTGGGCGGCGAAGGAGTTCGTTCACCTCGCGACTGAGGTTCAGAAGGAAGAGTGCAACATCTCCGAACTTTGGGTTTCCACGAAGTGCGGTGAATCAGACACAACCACGGGTCTCGGTTCGTGCCCAACCGTCGGCAACATGTACGACAAGCTGCTTCCGGAAGGCATCACCGGTTTCTTCGGTGAAACTTCCGAAATCACTGGCGCCGAGCACATCTGCCAGAAGCGCGCGATCAACGAAGAGGTTGGCGAGCGTTGGTACAAGATGTGGAAGGCCTATCAGGACGATGTGATCTTCGCCCACCAGACAGATGACCTGTCCGACAGCCAGCCAACCAAAGGCAACATCCTCGGCGGTCTGACCACCATCGAAGAGAAAGCGCTGGGCAACCTTGAAAAAATCGGCCGTACGTCGCAGTACATCGATATTCTTGAGCCTGCAGAAGCACCGAGCTCGGGCAACGGCTTGTATTTCATGGACTCGTCGTCCGCTGCGGCAGAATGTGTGACGTTGATGGCAGCTGGTGGCGCTGTGATCCACACCTTCCCTACAGGGCAGGGCAACGTTGTGGGTAACCCGATTGTACCGGTTATCAAGATCACTGCGAACCCGCGTACCGTGCGTACGATGGGAGAGCACGTCGATGTTGACGTTTCCGGCATCCTGCGCCGCGAACAAACCATTGATGAAGCTGGCGACGCGCTGATCGACATGATCCGCCGCACGGCCAATGGTCGCAACACCGCGGCAGAAGCTCTTGGTCACCGGGAATTCTCGATGACCAAACTTTACAGATCCGCCTAATAGCAAGACGGATCAGGGAGAAAGCGGTCCGGGACGCGTATCAGCGATCCGGGCCGCAACTACATGAGTAGGTCAAGGCATGGGTGAAACCGACAATATCGGACTGAACGAGGCTCGCATATTAATCATGGATGCGTTGACGGCCTCTGGCGCGACCGAAGCGCAGGCCGGACCGACCGCAGTCGCTCTCGTCGCTGCTGAAGCTGAAGGCCAAGTCGGTCATGGGTTCTCGCGCCTTGAAGATTATGCAGCACAGGTCCGGTCGGGAAAGATCAACCCCGATGCCGTCATTACAACAGCGCGGCCACAACCGGCGGCGATCCTGGTGAATGCAGATTGCGGGTTTGCCTATCCGGCAATTGAAACGGCAATCGAGGCGCTTACACCGACCGCGAAAGAGATGGGCATTGCCGTCGCGGCGATCGGGAATTCACATCATTGCGGTGCTCTGTCGCTGCAAGTGGAAAAACTGGCGGCAGCGGGTCTCATCGGCTTGATGTTCACCAATGCGCCAAAGGCGATTGCACCGTGGGGCTCGAATAAACCTATCTTCGGAACCAATCCAATTGCGTTTGCCGTTCCAAGAAAAGATGCGGACCCCTTGGTCATTGATTTGTCACTGTCAAAGGTTGCGCGCGGCAAGGTGATGAACGCCAAAAAGCAAGGACACGCGATCCCAAAAGGCTGGGCACTGGACGCAGATGGTAATCCAACGACGGATGCTGATGCTGCTCTTGCAGGAACGATGCTGCCCATCGGCGATGCAAAAGGCGCGGCGCTTGCGCTAATGGTCGAAATCCTCGCCGCGGCCCTCACGGGAAGTGCATTCAGCTACGAGGCGGGGTCGTTCTTCACGGCTGACGGCGTTCGGCCTCGTGTGGGTCAAACACTGATTGCCATCCGGCCGAACTCGGGCGCTACAGGCTTTGCCGAGCGTCTGGAAGAGCTGCTGTCTGAAATCAGCGCACTGGAGGGTGCCCGGCTGCCAGGGACGAGACGCTTGGCGGCCATCGCCGAGGCGCAGGAGAACGGATTAGAAGTGTCCCCAAGGTACTTGGAGATTGCGCGCTCTCTCGCTGGCAAAGGGTAAGGGCTCAGCCAGTATTTTTAATTTGATCAAACCCCTTGTTTGTGGCTCTGTGCCAAAGACGCCGAGGGCGAGGGGAGAGCCACATGTCGGTCCAGACACAAAACTTCATCGCGGGCGACTGGGTGGCGGGCGCGTCCCAGATCGAGAACCGCAATCCGTCTGATACAAGTGACTTGATCGGTCTTTTCGAGCAAGCCAGTGGCGATCAGTTGGGCGATGCATTGGCGGCCGCGCGAAAGGCTCAGGTTGCGTGGGCGGGCTATGCCCTTGAGCGCAAACAAGCAGTGCTGATGAGCATTGGCAATGAGCTTATGGCGCGGGCCGAGGAGTTAGGTACGCTTCTAAGCCGGGAAGAGGGAAAACCTTTGGCGGAAGGCAAGGGCGAGGTGTTCCGCGCGGGCCAGTTCTTTACGTATTACGCCGCTGAAGTGCTGCGGCAGCTTGGTGAGAACGCAGATTCCGTGCGTCCTGGTATCGAGGTCGATGTCAGACGCGAACCGGTTGGGGTTGTGGCGATTATCTCGCCCTGGAATTTCCCGACGGCGACCGCCAGTTGGAAGATCGCGCCTGCGCTTTGCTATGGCAACGCTGTTATCTGGAAGCCAGCGAATGTGACTCCCGCTTCTGCCGTTGCGCTCACAGAAATCATCTCGCGGCAGGATATCCCGGACGGGTTGTTCAACCTCGTCATGGGGTCTGGCTCTGACATTGGGCAACGGCTTGTAGAAAGCCCACAAGTAGACGCAATTTCCTTCACAGGTTCCGTGCCGGTCGGGAAAGGGATTGCAGCTGCCGCAATCCAAAATCTCACCAAAGTGCAGATGGAAATGGGCTCCAAGAATGCTCTTGCCGTCATGGATGACGCCGACCTTGATCTGGCCGTGACGCTCGCCTTGGGTGGAGCCTTTGGTGGCACGGGGCAAAAATGTACGGCCTCGTCCCGGCTTATCGTTCATGCTGGCGTTCACGATGCTTTCGTTGAAAAGCTTGTGGCGGGGGCGCAGGCGATGAAGGTCGGCCATGCGCTTGATCCCGATACGCAGATGGGGCCCGTCGTTAGCGCAGGGCAATTGGCGGAGAACATGGCTTACCTGGATGTCGCCGCCAATGATGGGGCCGAATTGGCATGCGGTGCCGAGCGGCTCACGCTCGAGACCGAAGGCTATTACATGTCGCCCGGTGTTTTTGTCGGAACGACAAACGACATGCAGATCAACCGCGAGGAAATGTTTGCCCCTTTGACATCGGTGATCAAAGTCGACAGCTATGACGAGGGCCTAACCGTAGTGAACGACACCAACTTCGGACTGACCTCGGGGATTGTCACGAAAAGCCTCGCGCGGGCGACACACTTCCGCCGAAACGCACGCACGGGCGTCGTGACTGTCAACCTTCCGACAGCGGGAACAGATTACCACGTTCCCTTTGGCGGACGGGGCGACAGCTCCTACGGACCACGCGAACAAGGTCGCAGCGCGGCCGAGTTCTACACGACGGTCAAGACAGCCTACATCTCGGCAGGCACACCAGAATGAGCTACCGTATCGACTGCCTTCAATACGCGAACTGGTCGGAGAAGATCTTCCGCCAGATGCGGGAAGGCGGCGTCGATGCGGTTCATGTCACGATCGCCTACCACGAGATGTTTCGTGAAACCGTGCAGAATTTCGAAGCCTGGAACCGATGGTTCGAGACCCATCCGGATCTGATGACCAAGGGTCTTTGGGCGGAAGATATTGACCGCGCCAAGAAAGAGGGCAAGACGGCCATCTTTTTCGGGTTCCAGAACCCGAGCCCGATAGAAGATGATATCTGGTTGGTGGAAATCTTGCACCAACTCGGCGCACGATTCATGCAGTTAAGCTATAATAATCAGTCACTTCTGGCGACAGGTTGTTATGAAGCCGAAGACCCGGGATTGACGCGCATGGGGCGTCAGGTGGTGCGGGAAATGAACCGCGTGGGATTGGTTGTCGACATGAGCCATTCCGCAGATCGCTCGACAATCGAGGCCGCGGATCTGTCAGAGCGCCCCATAACGGTGACGCATGCCAATCCGCATGTTTGGCAGCCCGCACTCAGGAACAAGCGCGATGATGTCATTCGGGCCATAACATCCAATGGCGGCATGATGGGCTTTTCGCTCTATCCCCATCATTTGAAGGACAAGACTAACTGCACGCTCGAGAGTTTTTGCGGGATGATTGCCGACTGTGTTGAGACCTACGGCATTGACCACTTTGGGATCGGCTCGGACCTTTGTCAGGACCAACCCGACAGTGTCGTTGAATGGATGCGTGTCGGGCGTTGGACGAAAGTAATCGATTACGGCGAAGGTTCGGCCAGTGCACCGGGTTTCCCGGAGATGCCGGACTGGTTCAGAGACAATCGCGACTTTGGAAACATTGAAAACGGATTGCGAGCCAAGGGTTTTGACGACACCGAGGTCGCCGCTCTCATGGGCGGCAATTGGTATCGCTTCTTCAAGGAAAGTTTCCGACCGATGGAACCGACTGGCGAGGGTTGAACAGATATGGCTGTCCCGGAAAACTCCTCATCCTCAAAGGTTACAACAAGGTCACCCGAAGTTGTGATGCGTTTGGAGCGCATGGGATCGTTTCATCAATCACGGCTATCCTTCATGCGTGTGTTGCTTCGCCGAATGAAGTCGGATGGCTGGACGTTTAAACGGCCGAAATTCGATATTGATGCGCGCGGCGTTGGCGTAGCTATCTACGAGGCACATGGGCCGGAACGTTGCTACTCCCTTGTTGCGTTTGGGAATGATTTGCCGCCGGAGAAGCGCTCGGACCGTGTTATCGCAACGGAGTGGGATGCATCGTTCACGCTTATGGATGGGAAAGCAACGGCGTCCGACATCGCACGTCTTGCGCAAAACATCCCAAAACAAGAAGCGGGCCGCGTTACAGAACGGGAGCTAAGTGTCAGCCGCGCCAACCGGTCCGCAAGGCTTTGGGACTATGTAGTCGATTGCCTCGCGAGAGGTGAGCAACCTGACGCTTCGATCGTGGAAGACGTCGGGTACTTGATGCGAACAACTGCCGTCTACGGGTCAGGCAAGCTAGGCGCGGCAGATAGAGAATTGATCGCATCAAGACCTGAGTGTTTGCCGCCTTTTCAGATCGAGATGCTCACCGTCTACCTGATCCGAGCCTTCGTTATGGATTTGGTGGAGCACATGGCTGCATGTCGCTCACCGGAGACAGCGGTGCCTTTGGATGCCACCCTCCGACGCTCATTTGGCATTGGAAATTCCACAGGGCTTGGTATGGCGCCTTTCCTAGTCAACCACCCGATTTTGCTCAATAACTGGATCGCCGCCCGTGAAGAGGCGTTGGCCCGCGTTCGTTCGGTCGAAGAGGCGAGCGATGCGAAGGTCCAGCGTTTTGAAGAAATGGTGCACCGGGCGAGACTATCTGCCGAAAACTGGCGATCCGAGCATCCTATTCAAGTCGAGAAACTGGAGAACCTGAAAGCCGATCTGGATCGCCTCATCGAGAACCTGGATGGGGATTGGCGAGTCCAAACCCGGCCTTGGGACGCGCTTTGGATTTGGGCAGAACAGAACCTCTCTCCAGAAGGGCAAGAGCAGCTTGTTTCCCTCCTTTTCGAGCCATTCCCCGAACTGGTCGACGGGCTTGCAGATTGCATGTCGGCGGATGAAGAGCGGCACTCTCGCATTGATGGCACCATGAAAATCGCTGCGCTCAAAACAGCTGTTGAAGAAATCTATGGCTGGGCGCTCGAGACAGACTGGTCGTCCGAAGAGGCTCAAGCACGGGTTTGGTACGTGTCGGAAGAGAAACTGGAGCCGCGACTGGGCGAACGCGCAGAAGAAGACCTAGACGCGTACGAGCAACCGCTTGGGTCAGGGCGCGACGTTGCCGCGTTATACGAAGTTCTTAGAGCGACAGAAGAAGAAAACACTGGTGCATTTCTGATGCGCCACCCGGAGTTCCGTCACGCAGTCCGTCGCGTGCAAATTGCCAAGCGTTTTGCCTTTGCAGAAATACGCGACAACACGCTGAGCGCGACGATGCTCCCGATCGACATGCTGCGCGCAAAACTCAGTTTCTTTGGCGCTGCGCACTTCGATCCCAGATCGGATAGATGGGTGCGGGTCAACATGTTCCAGCATGCTCCGTTTCCGCATGAACTGGCCGACCTCGACGCCGACGACTGGACGCTGCCCCCGCTATCAACGAGCGGTCCGTGACGGCCTCCTGGTCACTCAATGAAATCGAAGCGCTCGCTAAGAAAGCCGCGCGCGGGAGTGGGTGCTCTTGGGGTGTTGCCGAGGATGCCGGACGTGCGGTGCGTTGGCTAGAAGCGCGAGGGCTTCCGGGAGCAGAAGCTTTGGTCACACTGCTGCGCGGTTCAAAGCCTTCAGAAACGCTGGCGATTGGTTGTGCGATCTCGGACGGTGTTTTCGATGACACCGTGAGTGAATTCGAATCTTTGGTGTCGCCAGTATTGTTGGTTCCATTCATAGCCTGGGCCGCTCAGAGAAGGGGCATCGGCTTAGAAATCCAAGTGAACTCCGCAGTTATTCGCGTGGACGCCAATGGTGGGTTACTGGAGGGCTTTGACAGCATTCCAGACCGAGGCGCGATCGTGATCCAGTCGCACAATCGTCAAGGCAACGTCGTTGGACCCGGTCACCGCGCCCATATCGGCTGCGAAGCCATCGTTGCGCTCGAAGCATTGGCCCACAACACCTATGCTCCTGCGACTGCGGCAAGCCGGGAAGCGGGCGCAGGCGCGGGCCTCACAGACAACGATTAATCCAGCCGAACGGGTTGTCCTGTCTCAATTGACTTGGCAGCTGCGTCGGCGAGCCGTTGCGCGGCCACGCCGTCTTTGATCCCGGGTGTTGGGGACGAACCAGCGTCCAGTGCTGCAATGAAAGCAACCATCTCGGCGCGATAGGCATCCGCATATCGTTCCAGAAAGAAGTGCTTGTTTGGCGCGCTGGTGAACCCATCCGTGCCTGCGACTTCGACAAGGTTTTCAAGCTTGTTGGCCGCCTTGAGCATACCTTTCGCACCATGCACTTCGATCCTCTGATCGTACCCGTAGGTTGCGCGGCGCGAGTTATTGATGACGCATATTTTCCCTGATGCGGTTTTGAGTGTCGCCACAGCTGTATCGATGTCACCTGCCGCACCAATGTCCGGATCAACAACGCATGAACCCGTCGCAAAGACCTCAACCGGTTCTTCGCCCAGCAGAAACCGCGCCATGTCGAGGTCATGGATCATCATATCCCGGATCATACCGCCAGATTGAGCGATATAGCTCATCGGCGGCGGGGATGGGTCTCGTGATGTGATGACCACAATTTCAGGTGCACCGATCTCACCGGCAGCAAGGCGCGACTGAAGTGCGTCGAAACTCGGATCAAAACGGCGATTGAATGCGGTGAAAAAGCTCACCCCGGCTTCATCCACGGCAGCCATGCATTCAGCCGCTCGCGTTGAAGAAAGGTCGATGGGTTTCTCGCAAAAGATGGCTTTCCCCGCAGCCGCCAGGGCGTGGATCTGATCGTAGTGAAAGGTCGTCGGTGTTGCGACGATGACCGCGTCGATATCAGGTGCAGAGATGATGTCTTCAGCGCTGCGAACCTCGGCGCCATATTCCTCACCCAAGGCCGCGGCAGCTTCAGGCACGGCGTCGGCCACAGCCGTCAGACGCGCATTCTTGATCTGCGACAGGCTGAGGGCGTGTACGTGACCAATCCGGCCGCAGCCCAGTAATCCAATAGAAACCATCTCTTATCCCTCAGTTTGGGGTGCAAGGCCGCGCAAAGCTGCGCGCGCTGCATTCTGCAAATCTGGCTCGATGTCCTTCATGATCTGCACACGGTCGAACCTGTCTGGGTCACTCGACACGCTGGCGCGCAATGCTGCGCCAAAGGCCATGCGCAGCTCCGTCCCGATGTTGAATTTGCAGATGCTCGACGTCTTCGCCAGATGCGCCCGCTGCGCGAGCGGGACACCAGAGCCGCCATGAATGACAAGCGGAACCGTTGTGATCGCTTCAATCGCGCGGATACGGTCTTCGTCCAATCCGCCTTCTTTGTTCTGCTGCAGATGAACGTTGCCGACCGAAATGGCCATCGCGTCGACACCAGTGTCTTGGGCGAACTTCGCGGCCTCGTCTGGGTCGGTGCCATGTGATGCTTCGCCGTCAGAATAGCCGACAAATCCAATCTCGCCTTCACAAGAGATGCCTGCGCCATGTGCCATTTCGGCAATGCGCGCTGTCTCGTCGATATTTTCCTGCAGCGGCTTGCGTGAGCCGTCAAACATCAACGATGTGAAGCCGGACTCGAGCGCTTCTTTACAGTCCTCAAAGGTGTATCCGTGATCGAGATGCGCCACGACCGGGACAGAAACGCGCTCGGCCAGATTGCGGAACATTGCGCCCAAAACGGGCAGGGGTGTGTGTGCGCGGCAGGACGGACCAGCCTGAAGGATCACGGGCAGGCCTTCGGCTTCTGCCGCGTCCACATAGGCGCGCATATCCTCCCACCCCAAAGTCACGAGGCCGCCCACGGCGTAACCGCCCCGCAAGGCCGGTTGAAGGACCTCTTCCAGTGTGGCCAGTGTCATTTGAACTTCGCCACCATGTCGAGAATGCCGGGAATGGTGTGCAATTGTTCTTCATGCGTCGGCTGGAAGTACTGCTTGAGGCTGCGCTGGCTAAGACCACCAAGGATGGTGAAGTAGTACATCTCATAGCCAGGAAGAACGCAGCAGGGATGGTAGCCCTTGTCGATGCAAATCGTTGAACCATCGACGATGTGATAAGCATCGCCGGGCTCGTTATCGACGCGCTGTAACATCTGAAGCCCCGAGCCATAGTTTGGCTTGAACCGGAAATTGTAAGTTTCGTCGTGACGGGTCTCGTCTGGCAGGCGGTCAGTGTCATGTTTGTGGCTTGGAAAGCCAGACCAGCCACCCGCACCAACCGTAAATAGCTCGGACACCAGCAAACGCCCAACGCGGTCGTGCTGCTTCTGTCCCAGTATGTGTTTGATTTTGCGATGTGTTTTGGTGTCGTCCGAGCCGTACTGCACGAAATCGATCTCGTCCTCGCGCACGGCAAATGGTTCAAGAACCTTGTCGTATTTCGCACCAGCGATGAATACTTCTGCGGTGTCGGACAGGCACGTGAAGGTCGCTTCCATACCGGTCGGAACGTAGACACCTTCCGGTTCGCCATCCCAAACATCGACGCCGCGTCCACCAAGGTTCTTGGCTTCAAAACCATTGACCTGAACGTCGATCAACCCCGTCGCGGGTGCAACGCAGGTCTCATACCCTGGAACCGAATAGCCGAAGCTCTCACCCTTCGTAAGCTTTACGATGTTAAAGTAGTTGAGCGGCACCAAGGCGTCATCCACGTCGACAATAGGCTTGTTCAGATTGTCATAGGGGGCGATGTGCATGTGTCTTCCTTCTCAGATCACGTCGGGGACCGATGGTCCGGGGTGGGACGCAAGAAACGCCTCAAGTTGTTCTGTGTTCGGCATCGCGGGCGCGCATCCCGGTTTCGCCACGACGATGGCCGCGCAGGCGGAACCGCGCATAACGGCCTCGCCCAGATCGCGACCTTCCGCGATAGAGGCGATAAAACCAGCCATGAAGCTGTCGCCTGCACCCGTGGGTTTCAGCGCCTCAACTTTATAGATACCGCTTTGCGTTTCTTCACCATCTGCGAAGGTGATCGCGCCGAGATGGCCCATTTTATAGACCACGATACTCGCCGTGGAGTTGGCCAATTCCCGCGCTTTTGCGAGGCCTTTCTCAATGCCG
The DNA here is from genome assembly GCA_964568435.1 of uncultured Boseongicola sp. GTDB lineage: Bacteria > Pseudomonadota > Alphaproteobacteria > Rhodobacterales > Rhodobacteraceae > Boseongicola. The sequence goes on from CAZMRS010000014.1 coordinate 12,793, forward strand.
CCCGCCATGAACCCGAACTCTTCGTCATTGGCGACGATGACATCTGACATGGCACCTGCGCGTGAGAGCACGTCTTCGGCGACTTGAGGCGAGGGCCAGCTGTACGGGCGATAGTCCACGTCGAAGATAATCGGAAGACCAGCCTCCTTCGCCAGCTCAAAGGCCCGGAACGCGGCGGAGCGTGACGGCTCTGCTGCAAACACTGTGCCAGCGGTAATCAGTGCGCCGAACTGAGAATAATCAACCGCTTCAACGTCTTCCATAGACATTTGAAAGTCAGCGGCGCCGTTCCTGTAGATAACGGAGTTGTGGTTTTCGAGCCTGGTTTCATAAACGGCGAGCGAATTGCGGTATTCTCCGGCAATTGGCTTCACATGGGTCGCATCCACGCCGTAGTGGTTGAGCTGATTGATGCAGTAACGACCGATTGCGTCATCGGACACGCGTGTGACAAGCGCGGCCTTTGAGCCGAACTTCACCAAACCGGCTGCAATGTTCGCCGACGAGCCCCCCATTGCCACCATCACGGTCGAAGCGTCCTCAATCGCGATGCCCGCGTCCGGGGTGAAATCGATGCCAACCCGCCCAACAACGACAAAGTTGTTCTTCTTGATGCCTTCAATGACGTCCATCACACGCCCTTGCGCTGTTTGGAGCGGCTTTCTTCCCATTCCAGGTGCTTCTCGCGCACTTTCGGATTGTCCGTTACATGCGGCGTACCGACCTCCCACCATGTGTGGCCTTCAGTAGTCCAGCCCTCATAGGCATCCACGTTCATCACGATGACCGAGGTTTTGTCCGCGGCTTTGGCGGCCTTGAAAGCGTCTGCCAGTTGCTCGGCGTTATCCGCATAGACAGCGTTGGCGCCCATCGAAGCAGCGTGCGCGACATAGTCGACCGCGAAAGCTTCAGGGATCGTTGGCGCGTCCGAAAGGAGGTTGTTGAAGCTTTCGTTCCCCGTGTTGTTCTGAAGCTTGTTGATGACCGCAAAACCACCATTGTCCAACACCAACACAATCATCTTTTTCTGTGTAAGAACAGATGAGTAGATGTCGGAGTTCATCAACATGTAAGAGCCATCGCCCGTGAAAATGATCGTATCCGCATCGGGTTCTTTCTCGGACTGAGCGATCCGTGCGCCCCAGCCGCCAGCGATCTCATATCCCATGCAGGAAAAACCGAACTCTACATCTACTGTGCCAACATCGAGTGTGCGCCAGTTCGCCGTCACCTCTGCCGGAAGGCCACCGGCTGCGGCCACAACGCGGTCACGCTTGTCGCACAGTGCGTTCACAGTCCCGATGGCTTGCGCGTAGGAGTTTGGACGATTGCCGGGTTTGACGTTCTCGGCAACGTAGGCGTTCCATTTTGTGCGTTCGTCTTTGGCGAACTGAACCCAGGTCGCAGGCGCTTTATATCCACCCATTGCTTCGGCAAGAAGGTTCAGACCCAGCTTCGCATCGCCCACGTCGGGATGGTCCGCGCCCAGGCGCGCCTCTTTGATTGCAGCGGATTTCTCG
>CAZMRS010000015.1:0-14089 GCA_964568435.1 uncultured Boseongicola sp.
ACGGGCTCCGCACTTTACAACACGAAGCCCGTCGGGAGGTCGCGGTCTTAATTGACTTCCGCGAGTTCCTCGTTGAGCGCTGCAACAGCCGCGGCCGCATCCATTTCGCCGTCAAAGTAGGCGCGGAATACGCGGTTGATCGCCTGGCTGTTGATGATCTTTGAAGCCAGCGCCAGCTGACCTTCGTTCACACCCCAACGCTGGGCAACGTCCAGACCTCCCACAATCTCGTCGATCATGGCTGCATCATACAGCTCGGACAGCGGCGCGCGTCGATCGATACCAACGTCCAGCTTGGACCAAGCATCTACAAAGGCAGTAGCGTCATCTGCCGTGCCGCGACGAACCGGGAACTTACCTTCCGGTGCGATGGAGAGCGTCTGAGTGTATCCTTCATTCATCGAATACGCGATGAACTGTTGAGCTTCGTCGATGTCCGCGTCAGCCGTGATGCCGAAGTAACGTACGTCGCCCCAAGCCGCACCATCAGGATTCGATGGGCCGGAGAAGTTCGTGACAATACCAGTTTTCGATGCAAGCTCGCCTGAAGTCGGATCGTCGTTAATGGTTGGCGGAGCGCTGTCGCGCAATCCTGCAAGTTCGTCGAGGATGAACGGCGACCAAATAATCATCGCTGCATCGCCGGCGAAGTAGAGTGTCCGTGACTGATCCCAGTACAGCTCGCCCGGAGGCGACGCTTCTGCGATTGCCTTGTAGAATTCTAGAGCCTCAATAGTCTTGGCTTCGTCGAAACCAGCGAACCCATTTGAGTCAACTGGAGTGGCGCCGTTTGCAAGTAGAACGTGCTCAAGCACCTGACTCATGAAGTTTTCGTCGACTTTTGTAGGAGCGACGAAACCAAACATCTCAGGCGGATTGTGCAGCGCCTCAATGGCGGCAAGAACGTTCGCATAACTCGTTGGTGCCTCAAGACCGGCCGCGTCGAACAAGTCTTTGCGGTACACAACCATTTGCGTCCAACCGTCTACAGGAACCGAAGCGTAACCGTCGCTCGTTGTGACCATTTCAAGTGCACCGGAAGCAAAGGTTCCCGTTCCAAGCTGATCGATTACTTCGGACGCAGCTTCTGCATCGAGAATCCCTGCATCAATCCATGGCAAGGCGTACTGGAGCGTGTGGTAGATCACGTCCGGCAAGTCGCCGGCGGCAAAAGCGGCTGTCGCGCGCGTGCCGAGATCGGATTCAGAGACTGGAATAACCTCGACGGCAATGCCGGTCTGGCTCTCGAAGGCTGCAGCCATTTCCTGCTGTTTTGCCAGGCGCTCTGGCTGCTCTTCCGTTGTCCAGAAGCGAATGTCGGCCGATGCTGAAACCGCGCCGAGCGCAAGTGCAACTGACGCAGAACCCAGTAGTTTGACTAAGGAAGTCGATTTTCTATAAGCCACTGATTTTCCTCCCAAATAGCTTTTCAATCGGTTGGTTGATTTTGTTTGACCCGCGACGCGACTTGTGCGCTGGTCAAGTATGGTGGCCCTTCCGAACCACCAGATTTCAATTCGGCCAAGGCCGTCTCTCTCAGCGTCTCGGGGTCTGCACCACGGACTCGTCGGATCAATAGGTTCGCAAGACGCTCACCAGCTTGATGACTGTCGACCTTGAATGTCGTTAGCGGTGGTTGCGCCCAGGCGCCCTCAGGCACACCATCGTAAGAGATCAGCGAAAGGTCCTTGCCGATACGCAATCCAAGAGCAGTCGCCGGTTCGTATGCGCCCAGCGCCGCCATATCGACTGCAAACACGATCGCCGTCGGCGGGTTGGGTCGGTCGAGTAGAATTCGTGCTGCCTGAGCACCGGCTTCCGTTGTCGTTGCATTCTCAAGAAGCAACCGCGGGTCCACAGCTAATCCACATTCGGCCATACCCCGATGGAAGCCTTCCGCACGCAAGTGGCTATAGGTGAATTCCATCCCGCCATTGACGAAGGCGATCTGACGGTGCCCATGCTCATAAAGCCGATGCACGGCTTGCCGCATCGCTTCTTCGCCAAGAATGTCAAACCAAGCACAGCCAGCCGGGTTCTTCACACGGCCGAAAAGCACAAAAGGCACATCCATCTTCCGAAGCAGGTCAACCCGCGCATCTTCGTAAAAAGTCCTTGGTAAAATGAAGCCGTCAGCCTTGCGCTCCTCCGCGAGTCTCGTAAGCGTATCCGTCATTTCTTCGCCGCCACGGGACGTGGCAACGGTCAGCGTCCAATTCTCTTGACTCGCGGCCGATGTAACACCCGCCAAAAACTCGCTCAGAAACGGACGTTGGTTATCAGCGACGTCCGTTTGGATGACGAGACCCAGCGCGCGCGACCGACCTGTTCGAATAGCCTGTGCCTGCGCTAACGGTCGGTAGCCCATCGCTTCAGCTTGCCGACGCACCCGCTGACGTGTCCCGTCAGAGATATCAGAATACCCATTCAACGCGCGACTCACCGTGCCCTTGGTAAGGCCCAAAGCACCCGCTACGTCCGAAATTGTCACCCTTGGGCGTCGAACGATGCGATCATTTTGGATCGGTGTGTTTTGCAATTTTTGGCTCCCTGTTCATTATGATTCCCTCCGAAACCGGTTTCGGCAAGAACTTTCTGAACCTTCTTCTTGGAAGCGCTCAGGTCAATTTTTTATGGCTGAAACGGGGTTTTAGCGACTCGTTAAAGAAAAAGTAGCGTGGCGCTATGCGCAGATAGCAGCCTGAAAACCCAACGAGATGCATTGAACTCAGCGATGAAGATAAACCGATTCTTGACGCAATTGATTAAGGAAGGCCGCCCAAATACGCGGCAAGTGTCAAAGGGTGCTTCAGATACAAAAAAGGCCTCCACGCCGTAATTGGCGGGAGGCCTTGGCAGCCGAGGGAACTTGTTAAGACTGGTCGTCGTCTTCGCTGTCGCCAGGCAGATTGAAGAAGCTATCGGCATCGACGATCTCGTTTTTCGCATCTTCGTCAGCTTCGTTATCGGACAGTGAGAAAGTCTCGAGACCAGAAATGGCAGTTGGAATTTTTGGCTCTTCTGGCATCCCGAGAGATTGCTCCGTCGAAACCAGTTTCCGGCGCTCGTCATCGGACATGACGCCACCTTCTTTTGCTTTCTTCTCGTTCGCCTTCTGCACGGCGGCATCAAGCTCAGACTGTTTGGTAAGGCCCAGGGCGACCGGATCGACGGGTTGAATGTTCGAGATATTCCAGTGAGTACGCTCGCGGATAGACTGGATCGTTGGCTTGGTGGTGCCGACGAGTTTCGAAATCTGCCCATCGCTAAGCTCTGGATGGAATTTCACGAGCCACAAGATCGCCGCCGGACGATCCTGCCGCTTTGACAGAGGCGTGTAGCGCGGACCACGGCGCTTCTCTTCGCCAACGGCGGCTGCGTTGAATTTAAGCTTCAGTTTGTGCAGCGGGTCTTTCTCGGCCGCATCAATCTCTTCTTGAGTGAGCTGATTGTTGGCGATTGGATCGAAACCCTTTACGCCGGTTGCAACATCGCCATCTGCGATACCCTGCACTTCAAGCTCATGCAGACCGCAAAAATCGGCAACTTGCTTGAAAGTGATCGTCGTATTGTCGACCAACCAGACGGCGGTCGCTTTGGCCATAATCGGTTTGTTCATATCGCAGTCTCCTGACACATCTTTCCCGCGCCGTGAAATCGGCGGTCCGACTGGACCAGTTCCTCGATTTCGGGGAAGTTGGCGGGGATATAGTCTCGATTTGCCCCAGAGGGAAGAGTAAATGCGCTGGATTGTTGTTTGGTTAATGTCAGCTGCCGCGGTCTGGGCCGATGGGGAACGTGCTGGCGACTTCGATTACTACGTACTTGCGCTCAGCTGGTCTCCGACATGGTGTGCACTTGAGGGCGATAGTCGCGGTTCTCCTCAATGCGAAGACGACGCAGATTTCGGGTGGGTGCTGCATGGCCTTTGGCCGCAGTACGAACAGGGCTGGCCCAGCTATTGCAACACAAACGCGCGCAACCCGTCCCGAAGCGACACGGCCGCCATGGCGGATATTATGGGATCATCCGGGTCAGCGTGGCATCAATGGAATAAACACGGACGATGCTCAGGGCTATCGTCTGAGGATTACTACGCTTTGGCCCGCGAAGCCTACGACAGTGTGAGCCGGCCCCAAGTCTTTCGACAGCTGTCGCGGGCCGTGCAACTTCCAGCTTCGGTGATCGAGGACGCATTCCTCGAGGACAATCCCCGACTTAGCCCGGAAGGCGTAACCGTCACCTGCAAAGCCAATCGCATTCAGGAAACGCGCATCTGCCTAACTCGCAATCTTGAACCACGCCCCTGCACGGGTTCAGTCGCACGCGATTGTCGTATGCAGGATGCTTTGTTCGCTCCGATCCGCTAAACGTCCCAGTCTGGTGCCCAGGCCGGATTCACACGACGCGGCGCACTCATAGCATCAAGGGTCATAATGTCTCCCTGACTTAAAGAGATGTCCGCCGATTTGAAGTTTTGTTCGATCCGTTCAAGATTCGACGATGACGGGATAGCGATGTGCCCCTTCCCCAAAAGCCACGACAAGGCAATCTGGGCGGCAGTGGCATCATATTTCTTACCCATCGCCTCAAGCTCATTGCCCGACGAAGCGTCGCCTTTTGCAAGGGGCAGATAAGCTGTCATTGGGATGCCGGCATTTTGACAATGAGCGACAATGGGCTCGTTGTGGAACATAACATTCAATTCGCACTGGTTCGTCGCGATCGCGGATGCCCCTACAACGTCGATAGCCTGATCGATATGCCGCTTCGTAAAGTTCGACACACCAATGTGGCGGGTCAAACCCTCTTCTTTAAGGTTTGCGATCTCTTCCATGTATTGCGGGAGCGGCTCAGCGTCATTGGGGGACGGCCAATGGATGAGCAACAGGTCAACATAGTCCATGCCGAGACGTTCCAACGACGCCATCGCGGATGAACGCACCTGCCCTTTTCCAAGATGATCGAACCAGACTTTTGTGGTCACAAAAAGCTCTTCTCGCGCTATGCCTGTTCCCGACAACGCCTGACCAACGTCAACTTCGTTCTCGTAAAAGGCTGCTGTATCGAAGTGGCGATAACCGACCTCCACCGCGTGTGAGACGCATTTCAGGCACTCTTCGCCTTTCCGCATATACGTCCCGTAGCCCATCGCTGGAACCACGCCGTAAGTGGGGATCATTGTCATGGGGGCCTCCCTAGCTGACTTTCAATACAATATTTCCAATATGATCACTTTCGAGCGCAATATGCGCGTCCGACGCACTCTCAAGCGGAAAAGTCGCTGCCATCAAAGGCAATATCGAACCCGCATTCAAAAGCGGCCAAACATTCGTTAGCAACTCACCCGCAATCCTTGCTTTTGCTTCGACAGACTGCGGACGCAAAGTCGTGCCTGACAAAGTCAATCGCCGCAACATCACTTCGCCAAAGCCGATCTGTGCCTTGGCACCGGTTTGAAAGGCGATCATTTGCAGACGCCCTTCATCTTTGAGCGCCTTTATGTTGCGCTGAATGTAGTCTCCACCCACAATGTCGAGAATGAGGTCAGCGCGGCCAGACTTGCGAAGCACCTCAACAAAGTCCTCTTCGCGATAGTTGATCGCGCGTTCGGCACCAAGCTGCTCGCACAAGGCAACTTTTTGATCGCTACCCGCGGTCGCAAATACTCTGGCGCCAAACGCGGTTCCAAGTTGGATCGCAGTCGAGCCAATACCCCCCGTCCCGCCATGCACCAAGAAAGTCTGTCCGGCCCGAAGCCTTCCCGACATGAAAACATTGGACCAAACCGTGAAGAACTTCTCTGGCAGCGCCGCGGCCTGCTCGAGCGATAGGCCGCTCGGAATCGGCAAGCAATGGCGAGCGTGTGTCGTCGCAAACTCAGCATAGCCGCCGCCCGGCAAAAGTGCGCAAACGGCGTCTCCTATCTGGAAACCAGAGACCCCAGGACCTATCCCCGCGACTTGCCCCGACGCTTCCAAGCCCGGCAAATCGGATGCGTCTGCTGGAGCCCGATAAAGTCCTTTGCGCTGATGCACATCAGGCCCATTCACGCCGGCATAAGCGATCTTGATCAACACTTCTCCCGGTCCAGGTTCGGGCACCGGTCGCTCGCACAACTCCAAAGCATCTGGCCCACCGGGAGCTACGATTTCAACGGCGCGCATTGGCTGATCTTTCACTGGTCTTGGTGCGCCTCAGGTGCCGCCCAGCGGCCAGGTACATCGTCGCGCCTTCCGGCATTCGGCGCAGTAACACCTGCAAACAACGCGCTCTGCAAGGACATCAACGGCTTTGTCAAAGGGTTTTCCCGCAGCGAAGCCTTCACCTTCTCGATCTGCATAACATTTTCAATTCGACGGTCTATGAAGTCGCTTGTGTCTTTATGTTCCGGGCTTTCGTCGCCTAGCCAGTACAAGACAGTAGAGGCCCAAACACCGGACAATGTCGCGCGTTTCGTGTACCAATTCACGTCACGTGATGTGTCGCCAAGTGCATTCCAGATTTTATCAGCAGTTTCCCAGATCAGCTTGGCACCTTCGGCGCTGTGCTGCGGCAAGGCAAACAAAGCTGAAGCGCGCCTCACCGCTTCGCGGTCATCCATCGCATCCACACGAAAGCGAAGGGCTGCTGCGACCCTGTCGCGAAAGCGCATCCCGGACAAGTCACTGGTTTCCAGCGCAGAAACCATCGCCGCATCACCGCGTCGATGATAATCGACGGCCAGATCGATGGCACCTCTTGGGCACAACGTTCGGGCTTCAGAAAGCCCAAGCCCGGCATCCGCAGCAGCCGCCTCAAAAGCGTCATCGCTCCATCCGTCAAACGGAACATGTGGCAAGATCGCATCCAAAAGTTTCATACGCGCTGTATCGGTCATACACCGGTCCTCATTAAGTTCTGCGAAGGTAGACAAGTTAGATTGGCCCTGCTATAGCGCCACCTCCTGCAATTCTTGCAACTCTAACTTAGAAAGGTGGTGACAACCACATGCAGGTCAGTGTTCGCGACAATAATGTCGATCAGGCGCTTCGTGCCCTGAAAAAGAAGCTGCAGCGTGAGGGCGTTTTCCGCGAAATGAAGCTTCGGCAGCATTTCGAGAAGCCCTCCGAGAAAAAAGCGCGCGAGAAGGCTGAAGCCATCCGCCGCGCCCGCAAACTTGCCCGTAAAAAGGCACAGCGCGAGGGAATGCTCTGAGCTGAGGCTTTAGACACTGGGACGCCCTTAACGGCGACCAACGACGACCCCCGAAGCGGACGCTCCGGGGGTTTGTTGTTTTTGGGAAGCCAAGGGTGGCTTAAGTTGAAGTCGGCCTTGCCTGCGTTCATCAAGACTTTGATCTATAGTGCCATGTTCTGATGGACGCACTGGCCAATTGGGGTCGATAGTTCTATTCGAACCGCGACATCTGGAGAGCGATTTATGAAGTCAGAAATAAGATGGTCCGGAGCGCGCACTTTTGAGGGCACCACGCAAGACGGATTCCAAGTCACACTGGGCCAGGCGACCGAAACCACCCCTAAGCCGGGACCTAGTGCGATGGAACTCATTCTTTTGGGTACCGGAGCGTGTTCGTCGTTTGACGTCGTCTCAATTCTCGAAAAAGCACGTAGCGATTTTGATGACGTACGAGTTGAGCTGACAGCAGAGCGTGCGGATACCGTTCCGGCCGTATTCACTCATATTCATATGCACTTCGTCATCGTAGGCCGGGGCGTAAAGCCCGCTCTTGTGGAACGGGCTGTTTCGCTGTCAGCAGAGAAGTATTGCTCAGCTACCCGCATGCTGTCTGCAACTGTCGAGATTACGCACGACTTCGAAATCGTCGAAACGTAAGCCAAGAAAGTATTTCTTTAAGTTCAGTCTAGACCGGCAGCGCCGTTGTCTGGCGGACAGTTCGCAGAGCGAACGAGGAATGCATTTGCGCCACCCCGGGCAGGCGGGCGAGATATCTGCGGTGAATGCGGGCAAAATCTTCGGTGTCCTTGGCAACGACCTTCAATAAATAATCCGCTGCACCGGCCATTAAGTGACATTCCAAAACATCCGGAACCAAACGCACTTCGCGCTCGAAGGCGTCCAAAACTTCGTCGGCTTGACCCGAAAGCGTGATCTCTACAAACACAACCGTTGGTCGCCCCAGTTTGTGAGGATTTAGAAGCGCGACGTAATCTCTTATGATGCCCGCGTCCTCAAGTCGTTGGACCCTTCTGTGACAGGCCGAAGCCGAAAGGTTCACCTCGTCCGATAGGTCAGCATTCGAGATGCGGCCTTTCCGCTGAAGAACCGTCAGTATTCGGGCATCTGTCGCGTCCAAGTCGATCATTGCAGAAGAATTCCTCTGTATTTTGGCTTCTTATCGAAGATTCCGCCAAGTTTAACGCAAACAGTAGGCGAAGTCTGCACAGTTATTTCGCTCGAATTGCCCCTAATTGAAGCGGGTAGAGGAGGAGAAGACCAATGATCATCGGTTGCCCCAAAGAAATTAAGCCACAAGAGTTTCGCGTTGGCATGACGCCTGCGACTGCGGGTGAAGCGGTTCGCCATGGTCATACTGTCATTGTTCAGACAACTGCAGGTACCGGTGCAGGATTTACGGACGACGACTATCGCGGCGTCGGTGCAGACATCGTTGACACAGCCGAAGAGGTGTTCGCGAGCGCCGACATGATCGTCAAAGTGAAAGAGCCACAAGCGCCTGAACGCAAGATGCTGAGAGATGGCCAGGTTCTCTTCACCTACCTTCATCTGGCACCTGATCCCGAGCAGACCAAGGATCTTATCGAAAGCGGCGCCACCTGCATTGCGTACGAGACGGTCACCGACGATCGCGGCGGCCTGCCTCTTCTTGCGCCAATGTCAGAAGTTGCGGGCCGTTTGGCTCCGCAGGTGGGCGCATGGACGTTGCAAAAGGCGAACGGTGGGCGTGGCGTCCTGTTGGGCGGAGTTCCAGGCGTAGGCCCAGCCAAAGTCGTTGTGATTGGCGGCGGTGTGGTGGGCACGCACGCGGCCAAAATCGCGGCTGGTATGGGCGCAGATGTGACAGTGCTCGATCGCTCGCTTCCAAGGCTGCGTTATCTGGACGACGTTTTCGGACATGTGTTCAAGAACCGATATTCAAGCGCAGCTGCAACGCAGGAACTGATCTTTGACGCAGATATGGTTATCGGCGCTGTGCTTATTCCCGGCGCCGCCGCCCCAAAGCTTGTATCCCGCGCAGACTTGTCCGGCATGAAGCCAGGTGCGGCGATCGTCGATGTCGCAATCGATCAAGGCGGGTGCTTCGAGACGTCAAAGGCGACAACACATCAGGACCCGATCTACGAAGTGGACGGCGTCATGCATTACTGCGTCGCGAATATGCCGGGGGCTGTTGCCAGGACATCCACCATCGCGCTGACAAACGCGACAATGCCATACCTGCTCAGCATAGCGGACAAGGGCTGGAAATCAGCCTGCGAGGAAGACGAGCATCTGCTGAACGGTCTCAACGTTCACGCGGGAAAACTAACCTACTACGCAGTCGGCAAGGCACTTGGCATCGACGTGACGTCGCCGCAGCTGGCGTTGAAAATCTAAAGGCGAAGGCCGCTAATTCAGGCGGCCTTCCACTTGATAGAACACCCCATAGAAGCAATCTGGTCGCGGGGCCCCTGCCCGGTCTTCGCGACCTCAACCATTGCTTCAAAAAGATCCCGCTTCAAGTCCGCGGGTCCGGCGGTTGCCCGCGACGCATCAAGCCGCCCGCGATACTGCAATTCAAGATTGCTGTTGAAACCGAAGAAGTCCGGCGTGCACTCCGCTCCGTAGGCCCGCGCGACGGCTTGGGTTTCATCATGCAGATAGGGGAATGGAAAATTCCGTTCCTCAACCATCTTTTTCATGTTCTCAAAACTGTCTGCGGGGTATATCGCAGCATCGTTCGCGTTGATCCCGGCAAATCCAACGCCAAAACTCTGCAAATCTTTAGCGTCCCGCAAAATGCGATCCAGTACCGCCAACACATAGGGGCAATGATTGCACATAAAGACAACAACGACGCCGTTTGGTCCTTTCAAATCATCAAGCGAATAGAACTTGCCGTCTGTCGCCGGAAGTTCAAACCCCGGCGCCTTCCAACCAAAATCGCAAACGGGGGGAACGGCTGCCATGAACGTCTCCTTGGGTCTAGGTCAAATGCAAAAAGGGTCGCCAAGGCGACCCTTTGATCTCTAGCAGTGTTTGCAGCTTAGGACGATTGTGCCTTCAGTGCGTCGCGGATTTCGATGAGAATATCCTTCTCGGACGGACCCGCCGGCGCTGCCGGCGCTTCTTCTTCCTCTTTGGCAGCGGCATCTTTAACGCGGTTCACCATCTTGACCAGCATGAAGACGACCCAGGCAATGATAAGGAAGTTAATGATTGCCATAATGAACGCGCCGTACGCGAAGACGGACGCGCCAGTTTCGCGGGCAGCTTCCAAGCTCGCGCCTTCGGCCACATCACCCGCAAGAACTGCGTAGTTATTGGTAAAGTCCACACCACCTGTGAACAGACCTATGATCGGATTGATCAAGTCACCGACGAGTGATGTCACAATCGCCGTAAACGCAGCACCGATAATAATACCGACGGCCATGTCCATCACATTGCCCTTGGCAATGAAGTCTTTGAATTCGTTAATCATTTTATGCCCTCTTTTCCCTGGTTCCCCGGGTGCCCCGCATCCCTCGTGGCTTTCCCGCACAGTAGGTAGGACCAAAACGCACAGAGGATGGGGTTTTTCAAGACAAATGTGCAATTACATAACGTCAAAGCTTAGAACGCGCGAAGGACCGCACCCAATGAATATTCAAACGCCAATCTCGAACCACCCCATTTCGGCCCGCTGGCCGTCGTCGAGACCAGATGTCATTCAACTCTACAGCTTCCCAACGCAGAACGGTGTCAAAGTGTCGATTGCTCTGGAAGAGCTAGGGCTCGACTATGAAGCGCATCGTGTGACACTGAGCGACAGTGACGTGAAGAGCCCTGAGTTCGTCTCGCTCAACCCAAATGGCAAGATTCCGGCTTTGATTGACCCCGATGGCCCCGATGGCAAACCGATCGAGCTGTTCGAGAGTGGCGCGATTTTGATCTATCTCGCCGAGAAAACTGGAAAGCTGATGCCTGAAGGCGCCGGGCGCTATGATGTCATCAAGTGGTTGATGTTCCAGATGGGCGGTATTGGCCCAATGTTCGGGCAACTTGGTTACTTCGCGAAATTTGCTGGCGCAGAGATCGAAGACCCTCGTCCACGCGAACGCTACATCAACGAGGCCAAGCGCCTTTTGTCAGTTCTCGAGAATTCATTGGAAGGTCGTGAGTGGATTGCAGGCGAATATTCGATCGCCGACATCGCGATTGGCCCGTGGGTTGCCGGACTGGAATACTACGGTGTCAGGGATGCAGTCGGCTGGAACGAACTGAAGAATGTTCCAGCGTATCTCGACCGGTTCCTCGCCCGTCCGGCCGTTCAACGCGGGCGTAACATCCCGCCTCGAGAAGGCTAACCCGGCAGCTTACCTGTCAGAACGTAGTTTAAAATCTCTACCACCTGCCGCGGTTCTTCCGCCACCGCGAGAGCCGCAGCATGAACCTCTTTCAGCGGGTGTTGGTGTTCTGGGCGGCTCAATACAATAAGTGATTTCCCAAGCGCCGACGCCATGCCGGCATCAAAAGCAGCGTTCCACTGTTTGTACTTCTCGCCGAAGCGCACAACCACAATATCCGCATTTTCGATCCCATGTCGCGTGCGGATGGCGTTTACCTTTGCACCTTTGTGATCGTGCCAGAATTTCTGGTCTTCTGATCCCAGAATAACCACTCCGCAGTCGTCGGATGCATCGTGGTCCGTGACAGGAGATGAAAACTCCACATCCAAGTTCTCTGAGCCGTCAATAATTTGTTCGCGCCAGTCGGTGTGAATCTCACCGGAAAGATAAACTTTGAGTGTCATGTTATGCTCCTCTTTGAAGTCTGTGATAGGCCGTAGGCCGCCGACCGCAAGCTAACTTGGTCTCTCGAGTAGACTATTCGCGAATGATCCCGCCCCAAGAACGCGGGACGGGGTCTTTAAGTTCGCGAAGAGTGTTTCTAACCGCGCAATACGCCGCCGGTTGCTTTGGTCACTTTTGCCACAATCTTGTCAGAGACAGCTTCGATGTCCTCGTCCGTCAGCGTCTTTTCTTGCGGCTGTAATCTAACCGTTATGGCCAAAGACTTCTTGCCTTCACCAAGACTGCCGCCAATGAACTCGTCAAAGACGCGGACGTCCTCAATCAAAGCCTTGTCCGCCCCCTGAGCAGCATTGACCAACGTGACCGCCTCGACATCGCCGTCGATCACAAAGGCAAAGTCACGCTCTACGGCCTGTAAATCACTCATGTGCAGAGCACCACGAGACGCCGTCTTGGATTTCGGCTCGGGTATTGCTGCCAAATGGACAGCAAAAGCCACAGCAGGTCCTTTTACACCCATCTCTCGCAGAACCTTTGGATGCAGCTCGCCAAAGGCACCAAGCGTGATTTTCGGCCCCAACGTGACTTTCGACGACCGGCCCGGATGCCACCAAGGCTTGGTCTCACGATTGAATTGCGTCCGAGCAGGCGCGCCCAAGGCGGCAAGGACTGCTTCGGCATCTGCCCGTGCGTCGAACACATCGACCGCGCGCCTTGCGCCGTGGGGGTCTTTTGGACCGGTCGCGCCGATTCGAACGCCGGTCACCAGCAATTCCTGATCCTCCGGCTCTCCACCGTGCCAGACCGCCCCTACCTCGAAGAGGGCCAGATCACCAAAGCCGCGTGCTTGGTTGCGCGCGGCTGCTTGCAAAAGTCCCGCCAAATGCGTCGGACGCATATGGGTCATTTCCGAGCTGATCGGGTTCGCGACTCGAGACGCATCTTCACCAGCGCCAAAAAGCGCCGCAGATGCCTGATCAATGAAGCTGTAGGTGACGCATTCGTTGTAGCCCAGCGCCGCAGTCGTCCGCCGAGCCACCTGCTCGCGCTTCTGCAAAGGCGTCAGAATTGGCTTTGGGACGCCCGCGGTCATGCGGGGCATTGGCTTCGGTTCCAGCTTGGTCAGCGACTCAATTCGAGCAACTTCTTCCACTAGATCAGCCTCGCCTTGCACGTCCCGGCGCCAGCTCGGCGGCGTCGCCATGTCACCATCCAAAGTGAACCCGAGCTTCTCAAGCGTGGCCCGTTGCGTTTCGGCAGGAATGTCCATGCCAACCAAAGACGAACAGCGATCCGTATCCAATTTGTAGGACCGTGTTTCGTCGGGCACCGCGCCTGCCGTCACCACCTCAGATGCTTCGCCTCCGCAAAGGTCGAGGATCATCTGGGTCGCGAGCTCCAGCCCGGGCAACGTGAACTCAGGGTCCACGCCGCGTTCGAACCGATACTTCGCATCTGAGTTGATCTTTAAAGCGCGCGCCGTATTGGCGATAGTAATCGGATCCCAATAAGCGCTTTCAAGGAACACATTGACCGTGTCCTCCGACACGCCGGAGTCCTCGCCGCCCATGACACCCGCGATACTTTCCGCCGTACGATCGTCCGAAATGATTATCATCCCCGGCTGGAACGTGTATGTCTTCTCATCCAGTGCGAGCAGCTCCTCGCCACCCTTCGCGCGATGCACCCTGAGATTGCCCTGAACTTTGTCCGCGTCGAACACGTGGAGCGGACGGTTCCGATCGAAGGTGAAAAAGTTCGTGATATCGACCAGCGCCGAAATAGGCCGCAAACCAATGGCCTTCAGACGCGCCTGGAGCCAAGCCGGAGACGGCCCGTTCTTGACACCCTTGATAAGGCGACCCGTGAAATACGGAGCGCCATCGAGCGTGTCTTCATCGATGGAAACATTGATCGGGCTCGGGAAGCTACCCTGAACAGGCGCAATCGGGCGCTCAATCTTCGTGCCCAAACCACGCGCCGCCAAATCACGTGCAACGCCTTCAACGCCCAGCGCATCCTGTCGGTTGGGCGTGATCGCGATCTCGATCATCGGGTCGATCTTGCTCGGATCATTGGCCGCCAGCCAATCCACGAACTTGTCGCCTACC
>CAZMRS010000016.1:0-8405 GCA_964568435.1 uncultured Boseongicola sp.
ACTTCAGGAACGTGTTGCCAAGCTGGCTGGCGGCGTTGCCGTTATCCGCGTCGGCGGCATGACCGAAGTTGAAGTGAAAGAGCGTAAAGACCGCGTTGATGACGCACTGAACGCAACACGTGCTGCGGTTCAGGAAGGCATCGTCGTGGGCGGTGGTGTTGCTCTGGTTCAGGGCGGCAAAGCACTCGACGGCCTCTCTGGTGAAAACAGCGATCAGGACGCAGGCATTGCCATCGTTCGTCGCGCTCTTGAATCTCCGCTTCGCCAGATCGCTGAGAACGCAGGCGTCGACGGCGCAGTCGTTGCTGGCAAAGTTCGCGAAAGCAACGACTCTTCCTTCGGCTTCAACGCTCAGACGGAAGAGTATGGCGACCTGTTCTCCTTCGGCGTAATCGACCCGGCCAAGGTGGTTCGGACAGCTCTGGAAGACGCGGCATCAATCGCTGGTCTCCTGATCACGACCGAAGCCATGGTTGCCGACAAGCCTGCCAAAGAAGGCGCTGGCGCACCTGCAATGCCCGACATGGGCGGCATGGGCGGCATGATGTAAGCCAACCCGGCATAAGACATGGAAAGGGGTCGCCATAGGCGACCCCTTTTTTGGTTGCGGCAGATGCTCTCGTTTGATTCTTCGAATTGAACTCGCTCGGTTAGTGGCAGAACTCACCCAACTTACCAGTAAAGAAGAGTTGCTCCTATCTGCGCGCCAAACCCTTCTACGGTATGCTAAGTTTAACTACCGTAGTACGCTCGGATGTGAAGCCGTGCCATGACGTCAGCGGATGTGGGCGCATCAAAGTAGGACGTAGTGGTCTCTTTCTCGGGCTGCTCACGGGGAGTTTCGCGTGACAGGCGCGCTAGGATTGCGTGTGCAATTTGGTGAAGTTTGCCGAATGTCTGTGTGGCCGTCGTCATGTTCGTGTCTCCTTGGTGATCGGCTTGAACGCCGCGTTATCTCTGGAAACAGCGTGCAAAAATACGCCTCGATCAGGGTAGTGCAGGAAGTGAAGCACCCCCGGTACAGATTGTGAACTAGGTGGAACCAAAGGGAATCGGGTAGCTTACGAACACGGAGGTACTCAGATGACCGATAAGCCTTATGGACTCGTATGCCCGATCACTCACGCGTGTGAAGTCGTCGAGCCGCGTTGGACCCTTCCCATCCTATCTGAACTATGGGCTGGCAATACACGCTTCAACGATATCCGACGCGGCGTTGGAAGCATCTCTCCTGCTCTGTTGTCACGACGCCTTAAAGAGCTTGAAGCAAATGGGCTGATCGAACGCATCGAAGACCCAGCAACAGGAACGGTCGACTATATACGCACTCAAGCCGCCATCGACCTCGAGCCAGCCATGAACGCTCTCGCGCTCTGGGCGCAAAAAAATATCAAGGCTCGCGCTGCGCTCGGCTCACTCAACGTCTCGACACTTATGTGGAAAATGCGCGGGTATATCGTCACGGAGAAACTCCCGCAAAGGCAGGTCGTCATCCAATTCCGCTTTGACGACCCAGAACTGGAGTACAACACTTATTGGGCGTTGATCCGGCCGGGGAAAGCCGTCGAGATGTGCACTGATATCCCGGGGTTTGACGTTGATCTTTACGTGGAAACTTCAAAGTTGTCTCTGACTTCCGTGCTCCTCGCTCGCTCCACTGTCGCTCGCGAACAAGAGGCCGGACGTATGTTTCTAAGCGGCGACGCGCTTATATCTCGCACAATGCAAGACTGGTTATACGTTACCAGCTACGGAGACTGCGAGGGAATCGCTTTGCTCGACGAATTTGACCTCACTCCCAAACGAGAAGAAATCGCTTAAGACATTTCTGTCCATTTTGCCAGGACAGTCACGACGATTGATACTGTGCCAAACTATCGAACGCCCCGGCAAGAAATGGCTCGAACTTCTGCCATTCAGCAGAACTCGCCTTGTACACTGGCTTAACGACCTGCAAACGCGATGCCGTCTTAGTTGCGTGCTTGTTTTTGTGAGGCGACATAACCGCATCTTCCCAAGGAAGCTGCAGATGTGAAAGAAGCGCCCGTGTTTGCACTTCTTGCTCTTCTGTCAGTCTATCATAGTCAAAGTCATAAATATGTCCGGCTAGCAACTTGTGCCAGTTCGTCATCAAACGTTCGAACATATGGTAGTAGTCCACTGTTGTATTGAGAGAGAAGGAATAACCCAATCTTCTTCTATAAAAGTGTTGCCAGAAATTGGACCAGCACACTGCCCGTGCGTCCCTCCTCATAAGAATAATTTTTGCATCGGGGAAGGCTGCGTGCAGTAAAGGCAGATACCTAAAGTTGTGAGGCATCTTGTCGGTTGCAAATGGCGCTCCATCGGACACTCGATCCAAGTCGGCCAGATACTTTGATCGAAACTCCTGCAAAGACTCCGATGTAATCGCTTCATTTCCAATCGCGATTTTTTCGCCAAGCGTGTTTACGCTACCAAGTTCGCCGCCTGCCGACACCTTCGAATGCGATGAAAGTATTTGCTCAACCAGCGTGGTACCCGAACGCGGCATCCCAACAATAAATATGGGAAGAGTCTTAGGTCGATGATCCACTTCCAACTGAAAAAAATCTTTGGAGGTGGCCTCCAATTTTCTGAAGTACTCGATATCGTCTGACCGGTCATAGCCTATGCGTTCGAGCAAATAGCGGTTCCCTTGCGTGATAAACTTGTACGACTTTCGATAGTCACCAAGATCGCGATACACTTTTGCGAGCGCAAAATTTATCTCAGCAAGTCCCTCTGTGTTTCTGCCCTTCTTGAGTTGAACCAATAGCCGCTCCATCGCCGCCACGTCGTCGTCGATCTCGGAAAACCTTTTCAATTCAGATATTTGACGGTAGGCGCCCGCCGAGGCTTCAAATTCTACGATCTCGCGGAAAGCGGCCTCCGCTCCTTTGCGGTCGCGGCTATCGCCAAGCGCGATACCTAAGGCAAACTTCGCACCTTCGTTGTTCGGGTCGCGTTCCAACGCTTTTTTGAGCCACGAAACAGCGCCTTCATGGTCACCGCTGGCGTTCAGGGCCCGGCCAAGGCAAATATGCGATGCCGCCTCCTCGGGTTGCAACACAACAACTTTTTGAGCGACTTCGATGGACCGCTGAAAGTCGTTGCATTGAGACAGCGTTGAAGACAGGTTCATCATTGCTTCAACGTAGTTTGGGTCGAGACGAATAGCGTTCTCAAATGCCAGAGTGGCCTGCTTGTAGTCCGCAATGTCGGAGAAAATATTCCCTAAAGTATTGTGTGGATATGCGTACCCCGGCTGAAGCTGAATGGCACGCTTCAGACTTTCTGCAGCTTCCGCATACCGTCTCTCAGCGCGCAGTGCGTTTCCCAGGTTTAAATGAACCTCAGCGGCATTGGGATTTAGCCGCACAACCCGTTGCAACGCATTGATCGCGCCAGGGCGGTCTCCAGTATGATGGCAGGCCACACCCAGGATATTCCAGAGTTGCGCAGAGTTTGGATAAACTTTCAGCGCAGACTTCGCGTTCTTGAGCGCCGCCGCAGCGTCGCCGGACTGCAGCAAGTCACCGATCTCTCGGACGACATTCTGTGGGGCTTCTTTTGAGGCAGCCGCACTCGACGCTGACAACCGTGCAAGACCTTTTTTTGCCTTTGCGTGGTTGGGTTTCGCATTCAATATTGCCTGGAAAAGCCTTCGCGCCTCCGCCACTTTGCCTTCACTGGCGCATTTCTCGGCGTCTCTAAGTGCAACTGCTAAGCTCAATTTCGACAAATCGTTCGCCCCAAAGCCTTCCGCGTCAATTTCGTCGCCGAAAACAGTCTATTCGTTGTCCATCCAGAAAACCAGAAAATGCACAGTCAATCAAATGCCCGCGCCATGTCAGATTCCGCCCAAATGACAATTCCTTCCGAGTCGGTCCAAAAAGCTGCAGGACATTTTCGAAAAAATTTTTCGACTTTTGCGAAATCTTCTTGCGCGCAGGATTTCTTGCCTCTAAACCTTCGCAGGTGCAGAAATGGGAAATGTTGCAATGCCGCATGATGGATCCGCTCCGATGACGAACCCCCTTATTCTCAACGATCTTCTGTCGATGACGAAAGAGGCCGTTGGTGCCGCCGAGTCCATTCTCGAACGTGCAAAAGACGTCGTCCGAGCGCAGGTTTTGGATGGTGATCGCGTCAGCGCAACCTTGATCGAACAGAACCAGACCGCAGCCCACGGTCTGGCTTGGGTGGCCACCTATGTGGAATCCTTGCGCCAAATGCACGGCTGGGCAGAGCGGCTAGAGGCCGAAGATAAGTTTGGCGAGCTTGAACAGTTGATCCTTCAGATCACATTTGGCGAGTACCTCTGGCAACTCTACGGCGGCATCCCGATGAGCCAGGGAGAGATCGTTCGCCTGCAAGACCTTGGTCTGACACAAGACGACCAACGCAGCATGATGGCACCGGGAGTCATGGCCCTGACCCAAGATGGCAACACGCAAGCTGCCCGCACACGCCTTGTCGAGATCATGCGTGAACGCACCGCCGACATCTGCTTTGGCGAAACCGGTCTCGACGACGAACTTGAAATGATCCGCGAGCAATTCCGTCGTTTTGCCAAGGAACGCGTCGAACCTGACGCCCATGAATGGCACCTGAAAGATGAGCTGATTCCGATGGAAATCATCGAAGAGCTCTCGGAAATGGGTGTCTTCGGCCTCACCATCCCCGAAGAATACGGCGGTTTCGGCCTCTCCAAAGCGTCCATGTGCGTCGTGTCCGAAGAACTGAGCCGCGGCTACATCGGCGTCGGCTCCCTTGGCACCCGCTCCGAGATCGCCGCAGAACTCATCATCTGCGGCGGCACCGAAGAGCAGAAAGCGAAATGGCTCCCCGGCCTCGCCTCAGGTGAAATTCTTCCCACGGCAGTGTTTACCGAGCCGAACACAGGCTCCGACCTCGGCTCACTCCGCACCAAAGCGACAAAGACCGGGGACAACTGGACCATCACCGGCAACAAAACCTGGATCACCCACGCTGCCCGCACGCACGTGATGACGGTCCTCGCCCGCTCCGTCCCCGACACGACCGACCACCGCGGCCTGTCCATGTTCCTCGCAGAGAAAACCCCGGGCACAGACGAAACCCCGTTCATGGACGCAGGTCTCTCGGGCGGCGAAATCGAAGTCCTCGGCTACCGCGGCATGAAAGAATACACGGTCAACTTCGACGGCTTCGAAGTGACGGGCGAAAACCTGCTCGGCGGTGAGGAAGGTCAAGGGTTCAAGCAGCTCATGCAAACCTTCGAGTCCGCCCGCATTCAGACCGCAGCGCGCGCCATTGGCGTGGCCCAGTCAGCGCTGGATGTATCCATGCAATACGCCGAAGACCGCAAACAGTTCGGCAAACCCCTGATCGAATTCCCGCGTGTGTCGTCCAAACTGGCGATGATGGCCGTAGAAATCATGGTTGCGCGTCAGCTGACCTATTTCTCGGCCCGCGAGAAGGACAATGACCGACGCTGCGATCTCGAAGCCGGCATGGCCAAGCTTCTCGGTGCGCGCGTCGCTTGGGCCGCCGCCGACAACGGGCTGCAAATCCACGGTGGGAATGGTTTCGCGCTGGAATACAAGATCAGCCGTATCCTTTGCGATGCTCGTATCTTGAACATCTTTGAAGGTGCCGCCGAGATTCAGGCGCAAGTCATCGCCCGCAGACTGCTCGCCTAGAGCGCTTGCCGGGCAATCAGATCAACAAACCTTTGACGCGCGGCAGGCAGCGGTTTGTCCCCAATTGAAGACGCGAAGTTCTGGGCTAGAAAATGCCCCGTCACCTTAAGCCCATCCAGCACCTCGGATGGGCTCCCGTCGCCTTCGCCAATCAAGGCAGGGGACAACGGCAACATACGATCCACCCACTCTCCGGCACCTGCGCGCGACACCGCGCGCCCGGACTTCGGCGAAACGAACACGAGGTTGTCCGACCGATCCGTCACGGCGCACCGGCCAAGATCCAAACCAAAACCGAGGTCGTCCAACAAGGCCAACTCCCACCGAAGATACCCGAGCGTCCAAAACGGTCCGTCCCCGATCATATCGAGCATCGCAAGTGATCGCTGATAAAGCTCCGGATGCGCCTCGCGCTCTGGCAGAACAAACGCCAACAGAGAGGTCACCGCGTTCATCGCCGCCAGCGTGTCCCGAGCTGCCATCAGATCCGCGCGGCTTCTGACAGGCTCTACACTGAACGTGCCCAAATGATCTTCAAGCCGCGCTCGCCACGTGACGTCCAACTGCGCCCCCGGCTGCAAAACGGGCGCTATCTTGCGGCTGGTCCCGCCTCGAACAACACCTGCATGCCGCCCGTGGCCTTCCGTAAATACGTCAATGATCGCAGATGTCTCTCCATGCTTGCGCACAGCCAACAAAACACCCTCTTCGCGCCAATCCATTTTGCGAAACTAACCTGCTTTCTTCTTGGCGAAAATATCCCGGGGAGTCCGTCCAAAAGGACGGACGGGGCAGAGCCCCTATTCCAAACCCGGCTCATCCAATAAATGCCGTCCCTGCCGGTCTTCGATCTCGATCACCCAAAGATCAGGATCGAAAGAGCGTTGCTTATTGACGCTTACGTCAACGTCAGCCTCTTCCCCTTCGATATGCACAACCCACTGTCGTTCCCCCGTCATCAGATCGAAGGATCTATGGAAACATCGCGCCTTCCCATCGAGCGTGTTGAGTTTCACCATCACTGCGCCCGCAGTATGATCTCCTCGCGCCACGACAAAGGCCGGAATATCCGCCAATCGGCAGCGTGTCAGGTAAGCCGCCACCCATATCTCGGACGTCAGCCGGGGCGTCATCCATTCCCATCCGAGAAATCAAGGCCCATCTCGCTGTAACGCTCTGCCTCATCCAACCAGTTCGGACGCACTTTGACTTGCAGGAACAGATGCGCCTTCCGGCCCAGGAATTCCGAAATCTCGGCCCGTGCCAGTTGGCCGACCGCCTTGATTGTCTCGCCCCGCTTGCCAAGCAGGATACCCTTGTGGCCATCGCGCGCGACATAAATCACCTGATCTATGCGCACAGATCCATCGTCGCGCTCTTCCCAGGCCTCAGTCTCGACCGTCAGCTGGTACGGCAATTCCTGATGCAAACGCAAAGTCAGTTTCTCGCGCGTCATCTCGGCTGCAATCATCCGCATGGGCAAGTCGGCAATCTGATCCTCGGGATAAAGCCACGGCCCGTCGGGCAACGCACCCGCCAACCATTTCTTTAAGTCATCCACGCCATAGCCCTTTTCAGCCGAGATCATAAATGTCTCGGCAAACTCGAACCGCGCATTCATCTCTTCGGTGAGTGACAAAAGCTCTGACCGCTGGACGCGGTCAATCTTGTTGATGGCCAGCGCCACAGGGGCCTGGCCGACACGCTCTGACAAGCTCTCAAGGATCGCCTCGACACCCGCAGTTATCCCACGATGCGCCTCAATCAACAGCACGACCACGTCGGCGTCCGACGCCCCACCCCAGGCAGCCGCCACCATCGCGCGATCCAACCGGCGGCGTGGGCGGAACAATCCTGGCGTATCCACAAATACAATTTGCGCGTCACCTTCGATGGCGACACCGCGAATACGTGCCCGCGTCGTCTGAACCTTATGCGTCACGATCGAAACCTTGGCCCCGACCATACGGTTCAATAGAGTGGACTTCCCGGCATTCGGTTCGCCGATCAGCGCCACAAACCCTGCGCGGGTTTCTGTAGTGTTTTCTGTCATGCGCCAGCCACTAGTTGATTCTGAAAGAGAGAACCAGCCTGAACCACCGGTTCTCTAGGACGGAGGGAGATGGCAAACCGCCTCGATATTGTGCCCATCCGGGTCCAAGACAAACGCGCCGTAATAGTCCGGATGGTAATGTGGGCGTGGTCCCGGCGCGCCGTTGTCGACACCTCCCGCAGCAAGTGCCGCGGCATGAAACGCATCAACGCTCTCGCGGTCGGGGGCCGTCAAAGCAACATGCAATTTCCCGCGTGTCGCATCTTCTTCAGCAATCCAGAACCACGGCCGATCATCGCCGTATCCCGTCACATTCACACCATCGGTATGTTCCAACGGGACATTGAAAAGCCGCGTGACTCCAAGAGGTGCGAACGCATGATCGTAAAAGGCGACCGACCGCGCGAAATCTATGACCCCGAATGTAATATGGTCGATCATGCGTTAGTCGCCTTCGACCTGCTCCAAAAGCGCCTTGGCGGCAGCCTGCTCGGCGGCCCGTTTTGAGGTTGCTTTCGCTTGCACCGCTTCGCCTGTCGTGAGCTTTGCTTCAACCGTGAAGATAGGCGCATGATCCGGGCCTTCGCGCCCCACAGCATCATAAGACGGCGGCTGCAACCCCCGCGCCTGTGCCCACTCTTGCAAGG
>CAZMRS010000016.1:8415-13578 GCA_964568435.1 uncultured Boseongicola sp.
CGCATCGCCTTCCACGCTCGCAATGCGCGACTGCCAGTGTTTCAAAACAACGGACCGAGCCGCATCAAACCCGGCGTCCTGATATACAGCGGCAATGACCGCTTCTATGGCATCGGCAAGCAGCGCGTCCTTGCGCCGACCACCCGACATCATTTCAGACCGGCCAAGTCGCAAGACAGCTCCAACATCGATGTCGCGGGCGACTGATGCGCAGGTTTCTTTCCGCACCAAAGCATTGAATCTGGGCGCGAGTTGTCCCTCGGTCGCCTTTGGGTCGACCTGCAAAAGCGCTTCGGCAATGACTAGGCCCAAGACCCGGTCGCCCAGAAATTCTTGCCGTTGATTGTCAGGTCGTGTCTCACTTGCGATCGACGGGTGTGTCACGGCCCGTACGAGAAATTCAGCGTTTTGAAACTGATGGCCAAGCCGCTCTGCGAATGCCGTCAGTTCCGCCGACGCTTTCATTACTCAATCGCCTTGAAGAACCGATCCATGCGCCACGTCCAGACGAAGAACAAGGATCGACCGGCTGACGAAAACATCACGCGGTCGGCGCGACCAATGAGGTTCTCATAGGGCACCAGGCCAACACCCGATGGCTGCGGAACACGGCTATCGGTAGAGTTATCCCTATTGTCGCCCATGAAGTAATACATCCCCTCGGGCACGCGAGTGACGCCGGTATTGTCCAGTCGCATGGGTGCAGCATCCAACACGACATGCTGCGATCCGTCCGGCAGTGTTTCGATCGACTTGGTCTTGGTGCACTCGTCACCAAAGGACGGGCGGGGTTCGATACAGATTGGCGTCGTGCCTGCTGGGCCTTGGCGCTCATAAGTTTCGATGAACGTTCCCGCGGGAACCTGTGGGGCTTCCGAACCGTTAATATACAAAACACCCGATCGCATCTGGATCGTATCGCCCGGTATGCCGATCAACCGTTTGATAAAGTCTTGGCCGTTTGCCGGGTGACGGAAAACGACGACATCCCCGCGCTGAGGTTCCGAGCCAAAAATACGACCATCAAACGGGCACATCCCAAACGGGCAAGAATACTGCGAATAACCATAGGCCATTTTATTGACGAACAGGAAATCCCCGATCAGCAGCGTATCTTTCATAGACCCTGACGGGATCCAGAACGGCTGGAAAAACAACGTGCGGAAGACACCCGCTATCAACAATGCATAGACGATCGTTTTGACCGTCTCGACGATCCCGTCGACAACCGTTCCACTACTATCTGACATACACGCTTCACCTCGTTTCGGTCGCAGCTTTCTGAGGCGTGGAGGCCACCCTGTCAAGCAAGCCGCCGCTTCGTTTCGGGGCCCGGGATGTCACCAGATTGGCCAATGGGTCGCGCTTCGATGACAACAAAGGCCTGCGCCCAGGGATGATCATCCGTCAACGTCACATGGATGACGGCCTCAAATCCCTTCGGTGTCATCTTTTCCAACCGCTCGGCAGCCCACCCCGTTACGTGCATGATGGGCTGACCAGATCGCAGATTTGTGACCGACATATCCTTCCAGGCGATGCCCATTCGAAGCCCGGTGCCCAATGCTTTGGAGCAAGCTTCCTTAGCCGCCCAGCGCTTGGCATAGGTGCCGGGCGTGTCTGCGCGGCGCTCAGCTTTGGCCTGCTCGATGTCGGTAAACACGCGGTTGCGGAACCGGTCGCCAAAACGTTCCAGCGTCCGCTCAATGCGCTCGATATTACAAAGGTCTGTGCCGACACCAAGGATCATAGAACTTCCCCGCGATTTCAGGTCATATGTGCCTTCCCACACTGGCTTGGCAAGGTTTTGGCAACCATGTTCGCGTAATTGCGGCCCATGTGGCGCACTCTATTCTTAGTTATGACGCTCAATGCCTGTGGCGGCGTTGCCTGGAACACAACAGTCGCAGAAGACCCCGGCGTGCGCCGCGCCATGCTGGACAGCCTCTCTGTCGGGGTGACCACTGAAAACCAGTTCATCACGCGCTGGGGTCGCCCGACACAGCGGGTGCGCGAAGGCGCTGAAACACGCCTGATCTACCGGGATATGTCAAACCCCGATGGCTACACCTTCCCGCAATTCGGGACGAGCAGCGCCTATGTTGTGGCGGTTTTTCAATATGGCCGTGCCGTTGAGGGCTATTCGAACGACACAGAAGGTTGCAGGGGTACATTTGCCCCTCGCCCGCCGGGACAAGCATTCGACAACCCGACCACCGTACGCCCGGTAAATTGCTCGCTTTCGGGACTTGGACCAACTCCGTTGACCGATCAAAGGTACGGGACATCATTCAGCGCCAACGAGACGCCTGCGGGAACCACAAACGGAAAGCTTTAAGGGGCCGAAACAGAATGCCTGGATGGCTACTGTCCGCGCGCCTCATCCATGACCCGGCGCATCTCGGCGATTGCCGGATGCAGTCCACGAAAGATCGCCTCACCGATCAGAAAGTGACCGATGTTCAACTCACGAACTTCGGGAAACGCGGCAATCGGAGCGACGGTATCATAGGTCAACCCATGCCCTGCATGCACCTCAAGTCCAAGCGAATGCGCATAGGCCGACATCTCACGCAGGCGTTCAAGCTCCGCGTCTCTCTCCTCAAAACGCCCTTCTGCATGAGCATCACAATAGGCACCCGTGTGAAGCTCGATCACTTCAGCGCCAATCCGGTTGGCCGCATCAATCTGCCGTTGGTCCGCTGCAATAAAGATCGACACGCGGCACCCAACGTCTCGCAAGGGCGCAATAAAATGCGCCAGCCGGTTCTCGTCGTTGGCCACCTCAAGACCGCCCTCAGTCGTGCGCTCCTCGCGTTTCTCTGGAACGATACAGACAGCGTGCGGCTTATGGCGTAAGGCAATCGCCTGCATTTCATCGGTCGCGGCCATCTCGAAGTTCAGAGGCACCGACAAAACCTCCATCAACCCGTCAATGTCCGCATCCGAAATATGGCGGCGATCTTCGCGCAAATGAGCCGTGATACCGTCAGCCCCCGCATCTTCCGCCAGTTTCGCAGCGCGCAGTGGATCAGGGTACGCTCCGCCACGCGCATTCCGCACGGTGGCCACGTGGTCAATATTGACGCCAAGTCTGAGGGGAGCGGGGTCGCTCATGCCAACCTCCATAATTTGATCAAATTTACTCTAGTCGGGAGAAGTAGGCTGGCAAGTGAGAAGCGGCGAAATTCTCGCCGCTGTCACGAATAGTGATCGAAGGCCCTAGTGAACGTTGACCGGCGCGAAGTCGTTTTGGCGCGCCAGTGCAAACGCCATGGAGCGATCTTTCACCAGCGCCAATCGCGCGCCATCGGCCGAGTGCACCGCATAAATCAGCTCGCTGCCCATCGCTTGATCCTGAACATCTTCAGGCAAATCGGCGACCGCGACAGGGCGAACGTAGACCGTGTTGCCCGTATCCAGCTTTTTGAAGTCAAATTTCGTGTACATACCGCCTACTCCTCATGAACCCTTGTTGATCTGGATCGTCTGCACGACTTGCTCGGGCGCGGCCCGCGCAAGGTCTATGTGGAGCAATCCATTTTCCATCGACGCCCCAGCAACCTCGACGCCATCAGCGAGGACAAACGTGCGCTGAAACTGTCGCGCCGCAATCCCGCGATGCAAAAACACCCGATCTCCGCTGTCGTCGGTCTGCTTGCCGCGCACCACCAACTGGCGGTTCTCAACAGTGA
This sequence comes from uncultured Boseongicola sp., assembly GCA_964568435.1. Taxonomy (GTDB): domain Bacteria; phylum Pseudomonadota; class Alphaproteobacteria; order Rhodobacterales; family Rhodobacteraceae; genus Boseongicola. The sequence continues at coordinate 12,111 of CAZMRS010000016.1, forward strand.
TGGACAAATCGTCCTCGCCAAATCCGGCCACAGCAAGAGTGATGCGGAAAGCGTTCTCGCGGACCTGCTCGATATTGTAAGGGGGATACCCGTTTTCGGTCTTTGCTGTGCGTTCAACCAACCGCTCAAGCTGGTCAAATCCTAGCAAAAAGGGGTGCGTCCCCAGGGTCAGTTTTGTCATGCGACGTCCTCGAATAAAGCGACTGTCTAGATCAGGGCCCCGAACCGGCAGCCCTGTATTATAAGAGATATGGGGTGACATTGAGGCCTTAGCAAGACCAGTTCGCGCTTTGATATCGCGCATCTTCACTGTAAATTAACGCCATATGCGCAACTTTTGACCCGGACTCATGACCAAATTGCCCCCACATAAGATGGACCATGAGGAAGTTCTGCGGTTCAAGCTCGAGAACCTGCGCCGCGAACACCGTGACCTCGACGAAGCCATCGACGCTTTGGCCGAGCGCGCGACCGCCGATCAGCTCACAATCAAACGTCTGAAAAAGCAAAAATTGGCGCTGAAAGACCGGATTGCGCTGATTGAAGACGAATTGACCCCCGATATCATCGCCTGAAGCGTTGCGACCCAAAGCTTGCATCGCTAGGGTCCGCGCGAAACCAAAGGGAATACGCGCATGAGCGCCAAAGTCGGCATCATTATGGGCAGCCAGTCAGACTGGCCCACCATGAAACCTGCAAGCGAGATACTCGATGAACTGGGCGTGGCTTACGAGACCAAGATCGTCTCGGCCCACCGCACGCCGGATCGCCTTTGGGAATACGGCAAAACTGCCGCTGATCGTGGCCTGCAAGTTATCATCGCTGGCGCCGGCGGCGCGGCCCACCTCCCCGGAATGATGGCCTCCAAAACACGCATTCCGGTCATCGGCGTTCCCGTCGAAACACGCGCATTGAAAGGCGTCGACAGCCTTTATTCCATCCTGCAAATGCCGCGCGGCTTCCCGGTAGCGACCATGGCCATCGGCGGTGGTATGAATGCGGGCCTGATGGCCGCGCAGATACTGGCAACGACAGACGCTGATCTTGCCGCACGCGTTGACGCCTGGCGCGACGCCCTGTCCGCCTCGATCCCGGAAGAACCCAGCGATGACTGAGGCTCTGAAGCCCGGCCAAACCATTGGTATCCTCGGCGGCGGTCAACTCGGCCGAATGCTCGCAATGGCTGCAGCCCGCCTTGGCCTTAAAGTCCACGTCTACGAACCCGGCGCCAATCCACCGGCCGGGGAGGTCGCCGACCGCACCACCACCGCTCCTTACGAGGATGCCGAGGCGCTGGCCGCCTTCGCAGATAGCGTGGATGTCGTCACCTACGAGTTCGAGAATGTCCCCGCGGAGGCACTGGACCTGATCGAAGCCCGCGTGCCGATCCGCCCAAACCGCCAAGCGCTTGCCACCAGTCAGGACCGTCTGCCCGCGAAGACCTTCCTGCATGACATCGGCCTTGAAA
>CAZMRS010000017.1:0-13537 GCA_964568435.1 uncultured Boseongicola sp.
CGCGGAGCCCGTTCCGAGGCCGATCTGCGCGGCAGTCTTGGCAATGACTCGCTCAGCGAAGACGAGCGCCGTCAGATCGAAGCTGACCGTGCGAAAGCCGAAGCAGCCGCTGACTTGCGGGAAGAGGATTATCAGCTGGCTTATGCCATCGATATTCTCAAAGGGATTTCCGCGCTTGGTCCGGAGTATGCTGCTGCTTTGGCCGCCCAAAGCAGCAACTAAAGGCAGCTCAAACGAAACTGAAAAGCCGGCGATAAACCCGCCGGCTTTTTTGTGCGCTAGTCGTCGTAAGGCAGTTCTGACAAATCGACATTAAAGTAATCAGGGGCTGGAGTTTCCTTGAACCTGACGGCGTTGATACGAGTCTCGCCGAGCGACAAGGCTTTGACAACGCGATGCATCCCATCCATCAATCGGCCGTCCGCGCAAAGAATGATCGGATATTCAAGGTTCGCGTCTTTCACCAACTGAGCGTGCGACGCGATCCCGCGCGGTGTGGGCGGATCGCCATCATCTTGAAACCACCAGCGCTCATCGACTTCTGCAATCGCATCAACTTCGACCAAAAGCGCAGGTAGATCACGTGACAGTTCAACCAACCGGTGAACGTCCCAAATCTGCGCCTCTCCATCTACCAGCCGCCTGTGATACTGCTGCCTCATGTGGGGCCTCGCGCTTGTTGGCTGTGTTTGTTCACAGCACATTTCAACACATACGTCTAAGACTTGTTCATTTTTGCGCAATTCCCAAGAACTGCGACACGGAATATGTCTGCGCCCTCTGAAGGAGACCAGGTCATGTCCGCAATTGTCGACGTTCAAAACGTCAGCAAATCCTACGAGGGGGGTTTTGAGGCCCTGAAATCTGCGAATTTGCAGATTGAACAAGGCGAGATACTCGCGCTTCTCGGCCCAAACGGTGCCGGAAAAACCACCTTGATTTCAACCATCTGCGGGTTGTCCGCGCCGACGTCCGGGCGGATAATCGTCGGCGGTCATGATGTTGTCGAAGATTTTCGCGCGGCGCGCCGTCTGATCGGGCTTGTGCCGCAAGAGATCAATCTGGAACCGTTCGAGTTCGTGATAAATACTGTGCGGTTTTCGCGCGGGCTTTTCGGAAAATCGCCCGACGACACGCTGATTGAGCAAATTCTGAAGGACCTTTCGCTTTGGGATAAACGCAACAACCGCATTGCCGAACTCTCTGGCGGTATGAAGCGTCGTGTTCTTATCGCCAAGGCGCTCAGCCATGAGCCGCGTGTGTTGTTTCTCGATGAGCCCACAGCGGGCGTTGACGTCGAGTTGCGCAAAGACATGTGGGAGTTGGTAGATCGTTTGCGGCAAGACGGCGTGACGATCATCCTGACAACACACTACATCGAAGAGGCGGAGGCCATTGCCGATCGGGTGGGCGTGATCAATAAGGGCGAGATCTTATTGGTCGAGGACAAGAAAGACCTGATCGCCCGGATGGGTCGCAAGGAAATGCGGATCGAGCTCAACGAGAGTGTTTCAGCGGTTCCTGATAGCTTGTCCGCGTACCAGTTGTCGCCCTCTGAAGACGGCGGTGCACTTATCTACACCTACGATACGCGCGCAGAACGCACCGGCATCACGTCTCTCTTGAAAGACATTCAAGCGGCGGGTCTTGGTTTGAAGGACATTCAAACCAGCCAAAGCTCGCTCGAAGATATTTTCGTAACTCTCGTTAAGGAGGCGCAGTCATGAACTGGTATGGCATCCGCGCAATCTGGCGATTTGAAATGGCCCGTTTCTTTCGGTCCATCATTCAGTCGATCGTGTCGCCGGTCCTTTCAACCTCACTGTACTTCGTCGTCTTCGGCGCAGCGATCGGTAGTCGTATCGAGCAAGTCGAAGGTGTGAGCTACGGCGCATTCATTGTGCCGGGTCTGGTCATGCTGTCGGTGTTGACCCAATCGCTGCAAAACGCGGCGTTTGGGATCTACTTTCCAAAGTTCATCGGCACAATTTACGAGATACTCTCCGCACCGATCTCCTCGCTTGAGATCGTCATCGGTTATGTCGGTGCTGCGGCCACCAAGTCACTACTGATTGGCTCGATTATCCTGATCACCTCGTTTTTCTTCGTGGACATCTCAATCCAACACCCGTTCTGGATGCTTGGCTTCCTGCTGATGACCTGCGTGTCGTTCTCGCTGTTGGGCTTCATCATTGGCATCTGGGCCAAAAGCTTTGAGCAACTGAACCTGGTGCCGCTCCTCGTGGTGACACCTCTCGTTTTCCTGGGTGGCTCATTCTACTCGATCACCATGTTGCCGCCAGTTTGGCAGACGATCTCATTGTTCAACCCTGTCCTGTATCTGGTCTCGGGCTTCCGCTGGGCCTTCTTCGGCCTTGCAGATGTGCCCGTCGCAGCAAGCCTGATCGCCATCACCGGCTTCACGGCGCTCTGCTTTGCGATCGTTTGGTGGATCTTCAAAACCGGTTACCGCCTCAAAGCCTGATCAACCCTCGGAAAATTTGACTAAAATCTGCGCTTCTTCTTGGGGAAAATATCCCGGGGGGAGGCGTCAGCCGGGGGGCTGGCCCCCAGAAACGCCGACACACGCGCAACATATCCAGGCTCACGGAACGTTCGTGACTTGTTGCGGACGACACGACGCCCTACATCGCGTTGCATGAAGCGCTTCATCCCTTTTGTGAAATCCGGCCCATCGGTCTCAGTTCTTCGCCTCCAGGGTGTCATTGCCGCCCAGGGCCGTGGAGCGGCCCTGAACGATGCGAGACTGGCGGCTCTCGTGCAGAAGGCGTTCGTAAAGGGAAAGCCGGATGCAGTTGCCTTGGCGATCAATTCCCCCGGCGGCAGCCCCACGCAGTCCTCGCTGATCGCAGCGCGTATCCGCCGCCTTGCGGATGAAAAGAAAGTCAAGGTCTATGCTTTCGTGGAAGACGTCGCGGCCTCTGGCGGCTACTACATTGCCAGTGCTGCCGATGAGATCTACGTCGACAGGCATTCGGTCGTTGGCTCCATCGGCGTTATCTCCGCGGGCTTCGGCTTTACCGATCTCATCGCGCGCTACGGCATTGAGCGACGTGTTTACACAGCCGGAAAGTCAAAGAGCATGCTGGATCCATTCCGCCCGGAAAACCCGGATGACATTGCCCGACTCAAGGCCTTGCAAGAACACATCCATGAGGGTTTCATCGACCACGTCAAAACCCGGCGTGGAGATCGCCTGAACGCCGAGATGGAACTGTTCACCGGTGACATCTGGGTCGGAGACTCCGCAATCGAAACTGGTCTGATCGACGGGGTCGCCCATCTTGTTCCCAAAATGAAGGAAGTTTTCGGAGACAAAGTCGCCTTTCGCGTGTTCCAGCAAAGAAGGCCTCTCTTGGGGCGTTTTGGCACACAGATCACAGAAGACGCTCTCGGAGCGGTCGAAGATCGCGCGGCCTTTGCCCGCTTTGGGGTCTGAGCCTCTGATATGCTGATCAAGACGGTCACGATATTCCTCGTCGTTATTGCCGTTCTTGCGATGTTCGGTAAGGTCCGCTGGATACTGCCCTGGAAAACACGGCTTGAGACGTCCAAGTGTCGCGCCTGCGGGCGACCGCGCATTGGCAAATCGCCGTGCCCTTGTGGGAGAACCTGACTCCGATGGATTTCCTCGTCGCTGGTCTCGGTCTCGTCATCCTTCTGTTCGCTGGAGACTCGCTGGTACGCGGGGCGGTGAACGCTTCGCTTCGCTTGGGTGTGCCCGCTTTGATTGTCAGTTTGACCGTCGTTGCTTTTGGTACCTCTGCGCCGGAATTGCTCATCTCCATCGAAGCCATCGACGACCAAGCGCCGGGACTTGCCCTTGGCAACGTCGTGGGCTCAAACACCGCCAATATATTGCTCGTGCTCGGACTTCCGGCGCTGATTTCCACGCTAAGTACGTCCGAGTGCGACACGCGAAAAAGCTATGTCACGATGCTGATCGCGAGCTTGATTTTCATCGTAGTTGCATTCTTTGGGCCGATTACCTGGGTTCACGGCATTCTGCTTTTATCATTGCTGACGGCAATCCTTGCCGATCAGGCTCGGCAGGCATTGGCTCACCGGCGCAAGGCTTCGGAAATTGAGGTCGATCTCGAAGGTGCTGACCCTAATTTGTCGTGGCGCTGGATCGCGGTTTACCTCGCTTTGGGTCTGATTGGGCTGCCACTTGGTGCCGATCTTCTCGTCGATTCTTCGCTTGAGATCGCGGAAGACTTCGGCGTCTCCGAGAGCGTCATCGGACTTACTCTGGTCGCACTTGGAACCTCTTTGCCCGAACTCGCGACAACCGTCATGGCCGCGCTACGCAGGCAAGCGGATGTCGCCATCGGCAACGTCATCGGTTCGAATATCTTCAACTTGCTTGGCATCATGGGTGTGGCTTCCCTGTTTGGGACCATCCCTGTCGAGCATGACTTTCTGGAATTTGACCTTTGGGTCATGCTCGGTGCCTCCGTCCTGATCGCACCGTTTGTTTTCTCCAGAACCCGCAATATGACCCGGCGCTGGGGCTTTGCACTCTGTGCGGGATACATTGGATACATATTTATGGTGGTGCACTGATGATGACGGGTGCGGCTTTGGTGACCGGTGCTGGCAAGCGCCTTGGGCGTGCGATGGCGCTCGCTTTGGGAGAGCAAGGATTTGATGTGGCGGTTCACTACAACGGCTCCGAGGAGGCAGCAGAGGCTGTCGCCGAAGAGATCAGATCAAAGGGGCAAAGGGCCGTCGCCATTCAGGCGGATCTGACAGTCGAAGACGACATGCAATCCTTGGTTGGCCGAGCTGCAAAAGCGCTGGATCGGCCTTTGACCGTCTTAATCAACTCAGCCTCGATTTTTGAATACGACAACATCGAAACCGCCACGCGTGACAGTTGGGACCGTCATTTGGAGTCCAACCTCCGCGCGCCATTTGTGCTGACGCAAGCCTTCGCGGCTCAGGCGCCCGAGCCAGAATACGGAAGCGAATGGAACGAGCCGACAGCAATGGCATTGATCATCAACATGATCGATCAACGTGTTCGGAAGCTTACGCCGGAGTTTATGTCGTACACGATCGCCAAAATGGGCCTCTGGGCGCTCACCCAAACATCTGCACAAGCCTTGGGGCCGAAAGTAAGAGTAAACGCCATTGGCCCAGGGCCAACGATGCAGGGTGTGCGCCAGAGCCGAGAGCACTTTGCCAATCAGCGCGCAGCGACTGTGTTAGAGCGCGGTGCCGACCCCGAGGGCATCGTGCGAGCCCTCACATACTTTTTGCAGGCCCCAGCTGTAACCGGGCAGTTGATTTGTGTGGATGGCGGCCAGCATCTGGCTTGGCAGACGCCGGATGTGCAGGGCGTCGAGTGACGCAACGCGGCTGAATAGGGGCAAGTTTTGCACCGCAGCCGCAGCGTTCACATTTCTGTTAAGAAAACTTTAATGTTTTCAGTTGCTTGCGCTAAAGGTAAAAAAATAAGTATATAAAACAATGACTTGGAGAAGTGCCTAAAAATTAGGCAGTCCTTCGAATGGCGCAAAATATAACGAAAAATTCCGGTAGCTTCGAACTTGTCCCAAAGGTTATCCACAGAAGACGTGGAAACCTTTTCCCTTGCTCTTGCCTCTATGGCGGTGCAGCGCAGATGAGAATCAGCTAGATCCGCGAAGACAGACGCAGGAGTGCAAAATTCACGTGACGGGGCACACTGTCATACAGAACTATCTTAAGTCCTTGGATGGCTCTCCGGGGGTGTATCGCATGCTCGATGCGAAGGGGGCTGTCTTGTATGTTGGTAAAGCGCGCAACCTGAAAGCTCGAGTCTCGAGCTACGCGCGTCCGACCGGCCACAGCCCGCGTATCGCCCGGATGATCCGTGATACTGCGTCGATGATGTTCCTCACAACGCGCACCGAGACCGAGGCGCTGTTGCTGGAACAGAACCTCATCAAGCAGCTTAAGCCGCGCTACAACGTGCTGCTGCGCGACGACAAGTCGTTCCCCAATATCCTCGTTTCGAAGGAACACGCTTTCCCGCAGATCAAAAAGCACCGGGGCGCGAAGAAAGAAAAAGGCGACTACTTTGGACCCTTCGCGAGCGCCGGTGCCGTAAACCGAACTCTGAACCAGCTGCAAAAGGTCTTCCTGTTGCGCAACTGTTCCGACTCGACCTTCGAAAGTCGCACGCGCCCCTGTCTCCTCTACCAGATCAAACGCTGCTCCGGCCCCTGCGTCGGCCTCATCTCTGAAGAAGACTACGGCAGCCTTGTCAAAGACGCCGAACGCTTCCTTAAGGGCCGCACAACCAAAGTGCAGGAGTCGCTGGCGACCGACATGCAAGCGGCCTCTGACGCGATGGAATTCGAACGTGCGGCGGCTCTGCGTGATCGCCTGCGTGCGCTTACCTTCGTTCAGGGCAGCCAGTCGGTGAATCCCGAAGGCGTAGCCGATGCCGACGTGATCGCGCTCCACATGGATGGCGGCCAGGCCTGCGTTCAGGTCTTTTTCATCCGTGCGAACCAGAACTGGGGCAACCGGGACTTCTACCCACGCACCGGTGCCGGAGCCGACGCGACCGAGATCATGCAGGCCTTCATCGGCCAGTTCTACGACAACAAGGAACCGCCTCGCCAAATCCTCTTGTCCGACGCCATTGAGGACGTTGACCTCATGGCCGAAGCGTTGGCCGAAAAAGCAGGTCGCAAAGTTGAAATCCTCGTCCCTCAGCGCGGTGAGAAGAAAGAACTTGTCGCCGGAGCGCTGCGCAATGCCCGCGAAAGCCTCGCCCGCAAGATGAGTGAAACCGCGACCCAAACAAAACGGCTCGCTGGTCTTGCCGAAGCCTTCGATCTGGATGGCGCGCCACAAAGGGTCGAAGTCTACGACAACTCCCACATCCAGGGCGCGCATGCCGTCGGTGCGATGATCGTCGCTGGTCCCGACGGGTTTCTCAAAAGCCAATACCGCAAGTTCAACATCAAGGATGACAGCATCACGCCGGGAGACGATTTTGGCATGATGAAAGAGGTGCTGACGCGGCGCTTCAAACGGCTCCTCAAGGAAGACCCCGACCGCCAGTCCGGGACCTGGCCGGAACTCCTGTTGATCGATGGCGGTGCAGGGCAGATCAGTGCCGTTCGACAGATCATGGCCGAGCTTGGCGTGGAAGATGTCCCGATGGTTGGCGTCGCAAAAGGTGTCGACCGCGATCAGGGTAAAGAAGAATTCCACCGCACCGGTCAGCGCCCCATCGCGCTCCGCCGTGGTGATCCAGTGCTCTACTTCATCCAACGTATGCGCGACGAGGCTCACCGCTTTGCCATCGGGGCCCATCGTCAGAAGCGGTCCAAAGCCGTTGGTGCGACGCCCCTTGATGACGTCCCGGGAGTAGGGGCCACCCGAAAACGCGCGCTTCTCGCGCACTTCGGCTCAGCCAAGGCTGTCGGCCGCGCGAACCTCTCCGACCTGAAAGCTGTTGACGGTATTTCGGATGCACTTGCCGAAACCATCTACGACCATTTCCATGGAGGCTGAGAGTTAGCCCAGCACGGCCACCACAGCGCCTGCGTAGAGCATCAAGCTCGCGACCAGCACAAATGCGTGCCAGATCGTTAAATGGTAGGGCAGCCCCCGCCACAGGTAAAAGCCAACACCGACCGTGTAGAGCAACCCGCCGCCTGCGATCAGGAGGCCCGTCACCGGCGGCAAAACCGCGAAGATGCCGAACGCAACCAAGCCACCGGCCCAGCCCATGCCCAGATACAAAAGAAGGCTCGTGCGACGAAACCGGAATGGGCAGATCATCTTGAGCGAGATGCCAGCCACCGCTGCGGCCCAAAGTGCGCCCACAATGACAAACCCTTGACCTGCCAGCATTGCGAACCCTGTGAACGTGCCAGCTATTTTCAGGTAAATCGCCGAATGATCGAGCCGCTTGAACAACCACTCCCACTCAGGATGAGGGAAGATGTTGTACATGGCGGAACACAGGATCATGGCCGCAAAGCTCAGCCCATAAAGCACGATGCCCACGAGCGGCGCAGTTTCCTGCCCGGTCACCAGGGTCAATGCGACAAGCGTGGGCACGCAAGCCAGAACCAACACCATCCCGAAAACATGAACAACCAGGTCCGAAATGTACTCGCCACGTGTGTATCCGATGCGTCTGGCCAAAAGGATGTGCATGGCTCGGGCATAGATGGGTCCGGTAACTCGCATATGAAGCTACAGTGCGCAGATTCCCAAAATCTCGCAACGCCGGTCTTGTCGGACCTTTTCCTTTTATCCCACGCACAGTAAATCCAATGCATGACATGGACGATCCCAAATATCCTAACGTTGCTGCGCCTTCTGGCGGCACCGGGGCTTGTAATCATGTTTCTTTACTTCACACGGCCCTGGGCCGACTGGTTTGCGCTGATCCTTTTCGTGTCTGCCGCGATCACCGATTGGTTCGATGGCTACCTTGCGCGGGCGTGGAAGCAGGAAACCAAACTCGGCGCGATGCTCGATCCCATTGCCGATAAAGCGATGGTCATCATCGCTCTTCTGGTCATCACAGGCTATGCGGGTATGGATCCGTGGATCCTCCTGCCAGCGACCATCATCATGTTCCGCGAAGTGTTCGTGTCGGGCTTACGCGAATTTCTGGGTGATACCGCTGGTACGTTGAAGGTAACAAAGCTTGCCAGGTGGAAAACCACTGCCCAAATGATCGCCATTGCCGTCCTGTTTGCCACCGGCATCTTCCAGCATATGTGGATCGAACGCACTGTTGGCATGGACCGCGAGATTCTCGCCGACATCCTCGACGGAGGGGACGACCCAGTGAACATACGCCTCATCAGCGACGCTTATTGGTACACGTGGTGGATCGGCGTTGGCCTATTGTGGATTGCGTCTGCCCTGACCCTCATCACCGGTTGGGACTATCTGCGCAAATCGACGCCATACTTGCGAGATACGCCATGATCGACGTGCTGTACTTCGCATGGCTGCGCGAGCGTATCGGCGAACGCAAAGAACAGATCGAGACATCTGCTGCGACCGTTTCTGATCTGGTCGAAGAATTGAAAGCACGCAGCGAGGCCCACGCGCTTGCGTTCTCCGACATGCGTTCAGTTCGCGTCGCCATCGATCAGGAGCTATCCGAGATGGATGCGCCCATTGCAGGCGCGCGCGAGATCGCGTTCTTCCCACCAATGACGGGCGGCTGATGGCTGTCCGCGTCCAATCCGCGCCCTTTGACATGGGTGCCGAAACAAAGGCCTTTACGGAAGCCGCCAAAGGGGCGGGGGCGGTTGTCACGTTCTCCGGTCTTGTTCGAGACGAAGGCGGTACGCTCTCCGGCATGGAGATCGAGCACTATCCGGGAATGACTGAAAAGGCGCTGGCGTCGATCTGTGACGAGGCGATCAAACGTTGGTCTCTTGTGGACGCTCTTGTGATCCACCGTCATGGTCCGTTGAAGCCGGGTGAGCAAATTATGATGGTTGCAACAGCAGCGCGGCACCGAGCCGACGCTTTCCAGGCCGCTGAGTATCTGATGGACTACCTGAAATCCCGTGCGCCGTTCTGGAAGAAGGAAACTGGGTCAGATGGCACATCCTGGGTTGACGCTAAGGACGACGACGAAGATGCGCTAGAGCGTTGGTAGCCATCTCTTAACACTCGTTAATGCACCCCACCAAAACAGCCGCGCATTCCGGTTTTTCGGCTCAAAGCACCGACGCAATACCGACCAAATACCGACGTAATACCGACGTTGCGATATTTGCCCGAAACCCTTCATTTCCTGGCGTTAACCAACCTTGCCGTTGCGCTGGGCAAGGGGCATCGTCCCACCCGTTAACGATTGCTCCGGGGCTTTGCGCGCAAGGTTGGATCAGCCACGGTAGGGTCGTCGGGCCAGGGATGTTTCGGGTAACGCCCTCGCATATCCTTGCGGACATCCGCGTAGGACGTCGCCCAGAACCCCGGAATGTCCATCGTCGTCTGAACCGGCTTCTGCCCCGGCGATAACAGCGTTACGCGCAACGCTCTGCCCGCGACAACAGGATGTCGCGTGACCCCAAACATCTCTTGAAGGCGCAGCGTGATCTCCGGGGCTTCTCCATTGTAATCAATCGGAATTTTCCGACCCAAGGGGGTTTCGAAATGCGCCGGGGCTTCCCGATCCAGCGTCTGCATCTGGTCCCAATCCAAGCGTGCCCGCAATGCATTCAACAAGTCAAACTGCGCCCAGTCGTTCGCTGATTTGGCGCCGCCCAAATGCGGCAGCAGCCACTCTTCGAGTGTCTTCATCAGCACGTCGTCCTCGACGCTTGGAAGATCAAACCCGGCCTCTCGAACCAAAACCACACGCGCCCGAAATCGCTCAGCAGCACTCGACCAGCGAAAGCCAAGCTGGCGAACTCCTTGGAGCATCGCGGCCGCGACGCGATCTGGTGGAGCATCATTCCAAGCCTTTGAAGACAAGGCGATTTCTCCAAGGCGCTCTTCGATGCGTTGCACAACCCGCCCTTCGCGCTTCGACCATTCCACGGTTTCGGCAACGCGTATTTGTTCGCCCAGCACGTCCCGCAGCGCGCTTTCGGATATCGGCAAACATGTCCTGATTGTCGCTTCTCTGGGATGCCCGTCGGTGTCCGTGACAACCAGTAATCTCTGGCCCGCAAGCGGATCGCCGGCATCCATAGTCACACCCTTCCCGCTAGACAGGAGCCACCTCGGCTGATCGCCGGGGCGACGAAGCGCAATCCGATCCGGAAAAGCCAGCGTCGCCTGCTCGGCGGCATCCGAGAAGACCGTGTCAGGCAATTTCGCCGAGAGGCGTTTCGCCTCGGCGCGGATGCGGTCAAGCGCAGGTTCGCGCCGTCCATCCTTCAGCGCTTGAAGGCGTATTCCAAGATCGCACCCAGCACCTCGCATTGGGTCGCGATCACCCAGCACCGCTGCCACAAGAGCGGCACCTTTCCCTGCCGTTTCAAGCATATGCGCGAGCCTCGGATGCAGCGGCAATCGCGCAAGCTTTCGACCGTGATCCGTTATTGATCCTCCAGACAGCGCTCCAAGACTGCTCAAAACCTCTCGCGCTTCCGCTAGTGCGCCTTCAGGCGGCGAGGTGAGAAACGGGAGGGCATCGGATCCCCATTCTGCCAACTCCAAGGCAAGCCGAGTCAAATCCGCTGTCTCAATCTCGGCGGGCGGGAATGGTGCCAATCCGCCTTCTTCTCCCTTCGTCCAAAGCCTGTAGCACACACCTTCGGCCACGCGCCCCGCACGCCCTTTGCGTTGGTCTGCTTCGGCGCGAGTCAGGCGCTCGGTGACAAGCCGGGACATGCCAGAACCCGGATCATACCGCGCCCGTCTCGCGCGCCCGCCGTCAACTACTACCCGAATATCCGGAATGGTCAGCGAAGTTTCCGCAATTGACGTGGCCAACACGATCTTGCGACGGGTGGTCGGCGCAAGGGCGCGGCGCTGCTCTTTGAACGGCAATGAGCCATAAAGCGGCAGGATATCCACGCCGTCCAGTTTCCCGGAAATCGCGGTAAGAACGCGGCGAATTTCACCTTCGCCTGGCAGGAAAACAAGGATACCGCCATCGGTCTCCGATGCGGCGCTAATCACCAAACTAGCGGCTGCTTCCTCAAACCGTTTGGTCTTTGGAACAGGGCTATCCAGCCAACGTGTTTCGACCGGGAAGCTCTGACCTTCCGACGTCACGACAGGTGCATCGCCCATCAAAGTAGCGACTGGTTCTGCATCGAGAGTTGCAGACATCGCCAATAAAATAAGATCTTCGCGAAGGCTCGCACGAATGTCGAGCGCAAGCGCCAAGCCCAAATCGGCATTCAAAGATCGTTCATGGAACTCGTCAAATATGACTGCACCGATCCCTTCGAGTGTCGGATCGCTTTGGATCATTCGCGTCAGGATGCCCTCGGTCACAACCTCGATACGGGTCGCCTTCCCGACCTTTGCTTCGCCGCGCATCCTGTACCCGACAGTTTCGCCAACCAGTTCTCCCAACGTGGTGGCCATACGTTCGGCTGCTGCACGGGTCGCCAAGCGTCGAGGTTCCAGCATCAGGATGCGCCCATCGACAAAGCCTGCATCGAGCATCGCCAGCGGTACTCGCGTCGTTTTCCCTGCCCCCGGAGGGGCCTGCAAAACCGCCTGCCCATGCGTGCGCAACGCAGACACCAAGTCCGGCAGAACCTCGTCAATGGGAAGGGCATCGGTCATAGCCGCTTTATTGCAACTGACTTCTGTCTGTGAAAGCCCCACTGGACACCCCCCTACGCTCAGGTCAAAGTCGCGCCGATGACGAAGCTGCCAGAAAACGACGCTATTCAGCTTGCGGAAGCCGTGATGAACGGAGACCGCCGTGCATTAGCGCGGGCCATTACGCTGGTCGAGAGCGCGCGAGGCGATCATCGACGCGATGCTGACGCGTTGCTCGAGGCATTGGCAGGTTCAGGTCGTCAAGCGATCCGCATCGGCCTTTCCGGCACACCGGGTGTCGGAAAATCGACGTTTATCGAGGCGTTTGGATGCCAACTTGCCGATAACGGCCTGAGGGTTGCCGTTTTAGCGGTTGATCCTTCGTCCGCCCGAACGGGTGGCTCAATCTTGGGAGACAAAACCCGGATGGAGCGTCTGGCCCGCCATAAGAATGCGTTTATTCGACCGTCTCCGAGCCAAACACAACTCGGTGGTGTCGCGCGAAGAACCCGCGACGTGGTCGCACTCACCGAGGCAGCCGGGTTCGACATTGTGCTGATCGAGACTGTGGGTGTGGGCCAGTCCGAAACCATCGTCGCCGAGATGTCCGATCTGTTCGTTCTGCTTCTCGCGCCAGCAGGGGGAGACGAATTGCAGGGCGTGAAGCGCGGCATCATGGAAATTGCCGACCTTGTTCTTGTAAACAAGGCCGATGGCGACCTGAAGGCGACCGCGGTCCGCACTGTTGCAGACTATGCGGGCGCTCTCCGACTTATGCGCAAACGCCAAGGCGATCCGGAAGGATTCCCGAAGGCCATGCCTGTTTCGGCACTGGAAAACGACGGGTTGAGTGATGCTTGGGAGGCCATGCAAACCCTCGTCGATCACCGCCGGAAGACCGGCTTTTGGGACATGCGACGCGCCGAGCAAGCGCGCAAATGGTTCACAGATGAGGTGCACCAGGGCCTTCTAAGGCGACTCACGTCTGATCCAAAGGCAGAAGCGGCGATGGCGTCCTTGGCCGAAGCGGTAGCCAGCGGATCACGCGCACCAGGTGCAGCAGCAGCAGAAGTTTTGGCGCAATTGACGGCCAAAGGCGAAAGCTGACCTAGAAACGCTGGGGCCTACTTGCCGGCGGGCATTTTTCCTCATATCCCCCGCAAACGGATTCTTGGGCAGGGCCGATGGCGCTGCCCGTTTGTATTGACGGGGGCCCGCGCGGCCTTCTTGACTGAGACAAAGATCGAGGAAAAGCCCATGTCGCGCCGTTGCGAATTGACCGGAAAGGGCCCGATGACTGGCA
>CAZMRS010000018.1:0-13460 GCA_964568435.1 uncultured Boseongicola sp.
AATCCTCCCCAGCGCGCCATTTCCCCTTTTAAGATATATATTTAGCTGAATATTCGGCGTCGCTGGCTTTTGCAGTGCCGCGGTAGCTCAATTGGCCAACTTGGCGGCTATCTCACCACAAGAACGGAACAGTTTGAGTGCCGGACAACCCGCGACGCGTTTGGGCCGAGCAAATAGTCCTTCAAGTCGGGGCGGTGCGCGCCAATGACAATAAGGTCTGCCCCGCCCAGGTCTGCGGCTCTCAGAACCTCTTCATAAACGCTCCCGACAGCCACGATGTGCCGCGCCTTGGCATTCGCCTCAGCACCCAAAGCTCGTTCTGCCATTGCACGTAGCTGTTCCAAGGCACCATCCTTGGCCGTCTGTATGTCGTGGTCCTGAAAGTAGGTTGCTACGACCATGGCGCCAAAATCGGGTACGACCGTGATGACATCCAGCTGCGCTTCATCCAGATCGGCCATGCGTTTGGCGTACTGGAGCACTCTGTCATCTTCTTTTCCACCATTGATATCAACGGCACATAGAATGGTTGAATAACTCATGCCAATTCTCCTTCACGAACTGGTTGTGCGCGGCGCGATTGGAGGAGGGCAATAAGCCCCATGAGCAATAGCGCTGGAATGAAGATCAATTCCTTCGGCAGCTGGTTTGCCGCGGCCTGAGCACTGGCAATTTGCACAGGGTCGTCGGAGTAGAAATCAAAACTCGCCAAGGCGTCGCCCAGCGTGGTGCCGAACATGGGTTCGTCAAGGCGCTGAACATCGCCCTCTGGAATGAGGACAAAGCCCATCGCATCAAGGCGAGCTTCCGCCCCTTCAACGTCAGGCACCGTGATCGGTATTGTCACGTCTTTGACCTCCAAAGTGTCAAAGTCGGGTCCTGACACAACCACCCTAAGCGTGTCGCCTGCGGACGCCGAGCCGACTGCTTCGGAAAACGCCGCTGGCTCGATCAGTTGGAAGGGCGGTTGGATCTGATTCATGAAGAATCCGGGTCTGAAGAGAGCAAAAGCGATCACAAGCATCGCGACTGTTTCCCAAATGCGGTTCTTTGTGAGGAACCATCCCATTGTTGCCGCCGTGAAGATCAATATCCCTATCGTCGCCACAACAAAAACGATGATGCCCTGCATCCATGTCACGTCGATGAGAAGCAAGTCAGTGTTGAAGATAAACACAAAGGGCAGAGCAACGGTCCGAAGGCTGTAGAAGAACGCGGTGAAACCGGTGCGGATGGCGTCACCGCCCGACACGGCGGCTGCGGCAAAACTCGCTAGCCCGACCGGCGGGGTCACGTCGGCCATGATGCCAAAATAGAAAACGAATAAATGCACGGCAATCAGCGGCACAATCAGACCAGATTGGGCACCGAGTTCTACAACGACGGCCACCATAAGTGATGACACAACAATGTAGTTCGCCGTGGTTGGCAGCCCCATCCCGAGAATAAGCGAAAGGATCGCCACGAAGATGAGCATCAGGATCAGGTTGCCGCCGGACAGGAACTCTACGAAATCGGCCATGACCTGACCAATGCCGGTTAACGATACGGTGCCGACGATAATACCTGCCGTAGCCGTCGCCAGGCCAATGCCGATCATGTTTCGGGCACCGTCAATCATGCCGTTGATCAAGTCGACCAGCCCATCGCGAAGCCGATCTATTGGGTTGGCTTCACCACGAAAGAAGGCCTTGAGGCTTTTCTGGGTGAGCAGGATGCCGAACAGAAGGAACGTTGCCCAGAATGCCGACAGACCCGGGGATTTGCGCTCGATCATCAGGAAGTAAACCAGCACGATGATCGGGAGCAGGAAGTAGAGCCCGGATTTGTAAATCTTTGCAACGTCGGGAAGTTCCACGACCTCTGCATTCGGGTCATCGGGCTCAAGATCTTCAGTCTGAGCAGCAAGGTAGACAAGGCCCACGTAAATAAGCGCGAGAAGTGCAGAGAGTATCCAGCCGGAGCCCTCTGGAAACAGCGAGACAATCGCCGAAACCGGATACTGTGTTGCGTAGCACAGCAGCGCGAAGCCAGCAAAGAACGCAAACATGCCGCCAATGGTTCTGCCCATCGAAACCACCTTGTTGCCGATGGTTGGCATGTTGTTTTTCACGGCTTCGAGATGGACGATGTAAACGAGAGCGATGTATGAGATCACAGCCGGCAAGAAGGCATGGGTGATCACTTCGACGTAAGAGATACCCACGTATTCCACCATTAGGAAGGCTGCTGCACCCATGACGGGCGGCATGATCTGCCCGTTGACTGAAGAGGCGACTTCCACGGAACCGGCCTTTTCTGAACTGAAGCCAACCCGCTTCATCAGGGGAATAGTGAATGTTCCGGTCGTTACGACGTTCGCGATCGAAGACCCCGAGATCAACCCAGTTGCGGCCGAGCCAACGACAGCTGCTTTTGCAGGTCCACCGCGAAGGTGACCAAGTGCGCCGAACGCCATTTTGATGAAGTAATTGCCAGCTCCGGCTTTATCGAGAAGCGCGCCGAATAGCACGAAGAGGAAAACAAATTTGGTGGATACGCCCAGAGCGATTCCGAAGACGCCTTCGGATGTGATCCACATGTGGCTCATGGCTTTGCGCAAAGACGCACCTGCCCAGCGGATCTGGTCGGGCACGACCTCTGACGAGCCAAAGAATACGTAGCCTAGGAAGACCACTGCCAGGATGACCATGACCGGGCCCAGAACACGATAGGACGCGATGAAGAGAAGGATCAGTCCTGAAAGGGCAAAGTAGGCATCGTTCGCGTCAGCGAGCCCTCCGTTTGCAACAATCTTGTCGTAGAAGACATACCCATAAAGAGCCAAGAAGGCACCAATTATGCCCAAGGCCCAGTCGTAGTAGGGGATGCGGTCACGCGGACTGGATTTGAAGAGTGGGTACGCCATTGCGGCCAGAAATACGGCGAACGCCAGGTGAATTTGGCGCGAGTTGTTGATGAGATCGCCAGGCAAGACGTATGGCGCAACGGGGGATGCCAGCAGAACTTGAAAGATTGACCAGACAAGCGCCGTTCCCGCAATGAAGATACCAACTGCCCCTGTGGGGCTTCTTGCTCCGCTATCGCTGGCAGCAACAAGTTCCTGAAGTTCTTCTTCGCTTAGAGCGCCACTTTCATTCTTTGACATGCGTCCCCCTGCAGGCAGTTTGCTGCCTTGAAAAATTCATTGCTGCGCATCTTTTTTGGGCGCTTCAAAACTATTGGTGGGCGATATCCGCCCACCAAATTTCTCAATTGGATTGGATTTATTCAATCAGACCTTTTTCGCGGTAGTAGCGCTCAGCTCCTGGATGCAGCGGTGCGGACAAACCGGCAGATGCCATTTCGGAAGGTACAAGGTTTGCGAACGCAGGATGCAGACCTTTGAAGTCATCGATGTTCTCAAAGACAGAGCTCACCAGCGTGTAGACAACTTCTTCAGAAACGTCGGCAGAGGTCACGAAGGTCGCGCCGACACCAAACGTCATCGTGTCGCTGTCGTTTCCACGATACATACCGCCTGGGATTGTCGCGGTCCGGTAGAAGGAGTTGTCGGCGACCAAGCCGTCAACGGCTGCACCTGTCACGTTCACGAGTACCGAGTCACAGGCTGTGGTGGCTTCCTGAATGGAGCCGGATGGGTGACCAACTGTGTACACCATCGCGTCGATCTGGTTGTCGCATAGCGCTGCTGACTGTTCTGCGGCCTTCAACTCGGTTGCCAGAGCAAAATCGTCAGTTGTCCAACCAAGCGCTTCCATGAGCACTTCCATCGTGCCACGCTGACCTGAGCCAGGGTTGCCGATGTTGACTCGCTTGCCCTTCAGATCTTCTATGGAAGAGATGCCGCTATCTGCGCGAGCAACAACCGTGAAAGGCTCTGGGTGTACTGAGAATACAGCACGCAGGCCCTCAAATGGGCCGGCCTCTTCAAAGCGCGAAGACCCGTTATAGGCGTGGTATTGCCAGTCCGACTGCGCAACGCCAAATTCCAGCTCGCCTTCGCGGATCGTGTTGATGTTGTAAACTGAACCGCCAGTGGACTCGACGGAACACCGGACGCCATGATCGCGGCGACCTTTGTTAACCAGGCGACAAATGGCACCGCCGGTCGGGTAGTAGACACCTGTCACGCCACCTGTTCCGATTGTGATGAACTCCTGCGCAAATGCGGCTGGCGCCATCATGGCCGCAGTCACTGCGCATGCAGCTGTAAGTTTTAGTTTGGAAATCATATTCTTCTCCCTCTTGATAGAATAAGGTTTATGGGTCCCAGACTTCCGTCAGGATCCGGTTTGCACTCTCCACTTCGGCGATCCTAGAGCGAGCTTTTGGTCCGGAACGGCGTACAAGCTCTCCGATGAGTGTTTCGACCAGGAACATCGTTACGACGTAGGAGGAATAAAAATGCGGGCTGTCGGTAGGAACAATGAACCGTGCCTCGGCGTGTTTTAAAGCGGGGCAACTGTGTGTGTCTGTAATCAGAACGACGTAAACGCCCTGTTTCTGCGCGAGTTCTGCGGCGCGCATCGCGCGAACTGAAAACGGGGGCTTTGAAACGATCAGCAGGACATCGCGTTCGTCCAATCCGGCAATTCCTCCGCCCAGAGAAGCGCCCATTCGGCTCGCCATCGCCCAGTTGTCGGCGCAGAAACTTGCCATGTAGGAAAGGTATTCGACGACGCCTGTTGATCCGAGGGCGCCAAGCAGCAAAACGTTTCGGGCTTTGGCGATTTGAGCCACCACGCGATCCATCATTGCGCGGTCTACGCCGTCCACAAACCTCTGCAGATTGGACTGACAGGCGGCATAGTGTGCGTCCAAGAACTCAGCGCTGTCAGCATTATTGGACTTTTGCAGGCGCTCGGCTCTATCAGCAAAATTGTTAACTCTTTGAGTGATCTTGGCTCGCATTTCTTCGCGCAAAGCTTCGAAGTCGTCGTAGTCCAAAGCGCGAGCAAGTCTCGAAAAGGCAGCAGGGGAAATTCCGCTTTCCTTTGATGCGGTTCGCAGGGTGCGTGTCGCCACATCAACCGGATTCTCGACAAGATAGTCGGCAGCCGACTTGAGCGACCCGCTTAAGTCGCCATAACGCGCCGTCAGTCTCGATTCGAAAGACTGGTCCAAACTTTCCCCCCAAGGACTATATTTAAGACAGTTCATTTTGTTTCACTGGTTGTCAACACTTGATTCATCTGTTTCATTGAGCTGTCATTACCGAGATGGGATGCTCGATGTCACACATCTTTCCACGGCATACGCGCGCGAGCCTGCCAACTGCAGTGCGTGGAGACGGAGTCTACCTTTATGATTCTGAAGGGAAATCTTATTTTGATGGCTCGGGTGGTGCCGCGGTCTCTTGCCTCGGACACAGCGATGCCGATGTGATTTCAGCAGTAAAATCTCAGCTCGACTCATTGGACTTTGCGCACACAGGGTTCCTAACCTCTGAGCCTGCAGAAGAACTTGCCGATCGACTCGTCGCCCATGCGCCCGAAGGCATAGAGAGGGTTTATTTGGTTTCGGGCGGATCAGAGGCTGTTGAAGCCGCGCTGAAGCTGGCTCGCCAGTATATGATCGAGATTGGACAGCCTGAGCGAACTCAGTTCATCGCAAGACGGCAAAGCTATCACGGGAATACGTTGGGTGCCCTCGGTACCGGTGGGAATATGTGGCGTCGAGCGCCCTTTGATCCGGTAATGGTTTCCGCAAGTCATATTGCGCCCTGCTATGAATATCGGGAGCGCCAAACTGGCGAGAGTGAGGAAGCTTACGGGCTTCGTGCGGCCAACGAGCTGGAAAATGAAATCCAAAGGCTGGGCCCCGAAACCGTAATTGGGTTCCTCGCAGAGCCTGTGGTGGGCGCGACGGCAGGGGCTGTCCCTTCGGTTACCGGCTACTTCAAGAGAATTCGCGAGATCTGCGACAAGTACGGCGTCCTTTTGATTTTGGATGAAGTTATGTGTGGTATGGGGCGGACTGGATCGTTCTTCGCTTGTGAGCAAGACGACGTGCGCCCCGATATTGTGACAATCGCCAAAGGATTGGGCGCAGGGTATCAGCCGATCGGTGCAATGCTGTGTTCCGCTCAGATCTACCAAGCCATTCAGGACGGCTCAGGGTTCTTCCAGCATGGTCACACGTATCTTGGGCATCCCGTTGCCTGCGCGGCCGCCAATGCTGTCGTCAAAAAACTCACGGAAGGCGGAATGACAGGCCGCAGCAGAAAGATGGGTCAATACCTTGAAGCAGCGCTCCTCTCTGAATTTGGCCAACATCCATCTGTCGGCGACATTCGAGGACGAGGCATGTTCAGAGGACTGGAGTTTGTCAAAGACCGAGAGACCAAGGAGCCTTTCGACCCAGACCTCAAAGTTGCGGCACGCCTTAAAGCCAAAGCTCTCGAGAACGGCCTAATCTGCTATCCGATGAGCGGAACTATCGATGGTCAGCGTGGCGACCACGTGCTGATCGCGCCACCGTTCATTAGTACGGAGAGCCAGGTTGATGAACTGGTGAGTAAGCTGTCGAGAAGTGTCGCGGAAGTTCTTTGACTAGCCTGCCAGCGATTATGGTTGCGCCGAACGGCGCGCGACTTTCGAAGAAAGATCATCCGAAAGTTCCGATGACAGAGGACGAGATTGTCAGCTGCGCGGTTGACTGTTTTGCGGCGGGTGCGGGAGCGATCCACGTTCATATTCGTGATGAAAGTGGGCAACACCTCCTCGATGCGAAGGCATACGCGTCGGTTGTCCAAAAAATCAGGGCCGCGGCTCCTGAAATGATGATCCAAATTACCACAGAAGCTGCCGGACGTTATGAGCCGATTCAGCAGATGCAGGTTGCTTTGGACTCTGGCGCAAGCCATGTCTCCGTCTCAATCCGCGAGATCAGTAAGGCTGCCTCAAGTGAACTGTCAGATTTCTTGGAGCGCTGCAGGCACCAGGGGATAGTCTTGCAATGGATCCTTTACGATGTCGGCGATGCTGAAACGCTTCAAAGCATTTTGCCGCAATCGACTTTGCGTTCTTCCCAGCTCCAGTTGCTGTTTGTTTTGGGAAAGTACGATCAAGTGGCGGGCAGACCAGAGGATCTTCATCCGTTCGTGGAGTGGATGACATCAGCGCAAGTGTCACCGGATTGGGCGGTTTGTGCGTTCGGGAAAAACGAACCCGCGTGTCTAGTTTATGCGGCTTCATTGGGCGGCAAGTGTCGAACAGGCTTCGAGAATTCACTTCAACTATCGAACGGAGAAACTGCGCGCTCCAATTCCGAGAAAGTTCGCGATTTGAGAAAGAAACTGGGACTTCCCAGTCATTGATTGGTTCTTACGAAAAACCGCATTCGGGAAACATTCGATCGACGAACACACGACATTTGCGGACTGGGGAAGACGTTCCCTATGGATACCCTTCAATAGCCGCGCGATGGGTTCACAACGTTCATCAGTTGCTCGCCCCGCAACCAGCGACCGAGATTGTCCAGAAACAGCTTGAACGAGGCTTCTTCCCAGCCCGCATAAACCGAGGAGCAATGCGGCGAAATAATAACATTGTGGAGCGTCCAAAGTGGACTGCTTGGTGCCAGGGGCTCGGTTTCAAAAACGTCCAGCGCTGCACCCGCGATATGCCCGGATTTCAGCGCATCATGTAGTGCTGTCTGGTCGACCACGCCGCCTCGCGAGACATCAACAAGGATCACACCGGCTTTCATTGCCTCAACCTCGGCCGTGCCAATCAAGCCACGCGTCGCCGGGGTGAGAGGTGTTGAAACCGCAATGAAGTCGGCGCGCGGAATTAGCTCGAGCAGGTCTCCTGCCGCATGAACCTCGTCGACATACTCCATCGTCCGTGGGGCGGCACGCGTTCCCAACACCGTCATGCCAAAGGCCTTCGCACGCATCGCGACCGCCCGGCCAGTGTGGCCGAGACCAACGATCAAGAGCGTCTTACCCGCAAGCGGAGTGACTGAGCGGGTGTTCCAGACTCGTTCGGCTTTATCGTTCTGCAGGCCAGCGATATCCAAGGTGAAGTGCAGGAAGCCACCAAAGATGTATTCTGCCATCATATCGGCGGCCACTCCCGCGGCGTTGGTGACGATGGTTTGTTCAGGATCCCATGTCCCGTAGTGGTCCGTTCCCGCCCCGCCATTGGCAATCCAGCGTGGGCCATGCGCACCAAACAGCGCGTCACGCGGAAAACCAGGTGTGCCAGCGAAGCGCACGGAATAGACGACATCCGGGCGGTAGCTTTCTACCAGCTCGGGAAAGGTCTCATAGGTGTTACATTCCCGGAAATCCACTTGGGGGTAAGCGGCTTGCAATGTCTCGGCCAGGGCGGCGGTGTCGCTATTGTGCAAGACGATGCGCGGAATGTCAGACACAGGGTTACTCCACTGGCGCTCGCACAAGCTGTGCGAGCTCCTCGAATTTCACTTGTGGTTGCAATACTTGCTCGCGCATCCTCCAAATTGCCGAACGGCGCGGGTCGGGCAACGCTGATGTCATGGTGTCGAATTTCGACTTGACCTCGTGCATCTCCATTGGTGCTTCGGGTCCACCACGCGCGTTCACATCCCCCGACTCAAATCGCGTTCCATCCAAGAGTTCTACGGTGACATCGGACCAGCGACCCTCGGGAAACCGTTCAGAATGCCGAGCGTCTTCGCGCACAGCGATACGCGGCAGAACCGCGGCAACTTGGGGGTCACTCAGCCCGGGGCCAGTGATCTCATCAGGCCCAATCCGGCCATGGACTAGCATCGCCGCAAGAGCGAATGGCAGCGAATACTGAGCCTGTGACGTGGTCGTGGGCATTCCCGGAAAGAGCGCGGCAGATTCCGCGAAGGCTCGGACCTCGATCTTGGCAACGTCCCCTGCATTGAACCCGTGACCGCGCATCAACGCGGACAATGCGTCAAGCGCTGCGTGCGCCCAGCGGCAGATCGGATAGGGCTTTATGTAGTTCTTTTCGATCGTCCAGACCTCGCCTAGATCTGCCCAGAACGGCTCGGCGTCGTCGTTTTCCACGGTGACGGCGGGTGCGCCCGTGAACCCGTCGATCGCCAGCAACGCCGCCATTGAACCCACGAGAGCCCCCATGCCAGAGCCGTCGTGAAGCATGGTGGGATTGGCAATCTCTCGCATCATTTGGCTGCGGGGACCGTGGTATTCAGCAACTCCGAGAGCCTGACGAAGCTGATCGGGGTTTGCGCCCCGCAGGCGACACCCCAGAGCCGCGACGCCCAGCGCGTTCCATGCCCCCGAGGTATGATAGTCGCCGACAGACGCATGCAGCGCGAATGCAGCCCGGGCCGCGATTTCGTAGGTCATGGCCAAAGCTGTTAATGCTTCGTTCGCTGAAAGCTCGGGCCTGCTCTCAGCAAAGGCAAATAGTGCAGGTACCGCAGCGCAGCCGATATGGCCCTTGGTTGGGTTAAGTCCGTCATGCGCGTCGAGATTGTCGATCTGTGTGGCGGCGGCGAACGCTGCCCCTGCGATCGAGGCTTGGCGCCCATCGAACATCATGCTTGCCGCATTTTCTGGCGAACCAGCGCCGTGGAAGGCATATGCGTGATTTCGGGCGATCTGTCCCGCTTCGAGGTCTGCTGCCCCTGCAGCGACGCCCACAGTGTCGATCAGTAGCGTTGCCGCCATGTTCAGCGCACTTTCCGGGGCTTCAAAGTCCGACAGCACAAACTCAGCGATCCAGTCAAACTTCATAGCCGCTTCTCTTCCAGCAGTTGCCCGTAGCCCGGCATAGCTTCTCTGATACCGGCCAACTGCATTGCATGAAACATCATCGCCTGGTTCGAACTGATCACGGGCTTTCCTACAGTCTGTTCAAGCCGCGCAATAGTTTCGACACTGCGCATGTCTGTACATGACAGAACAATTGCTTGGGCATCGCGATGATCTGCGGCAAGGCCCAGATCATACACCGCTTGCGGGTCCAGTTCGCCTTGGCCGCAGTTGTCCAAACTTTCACTCACTTCAGAGCGGCTCACAGTCTCGACGCCGGAGTCCGATAGAAAATCAATTGCCATGTCGTTAATCGCAGGAACATAGGGCGAAGCAAAACCTATGCGTTTTGCTCCAAAGAACTTTAGCGCATGAACCAGAGCGCCCGCCGCTGTCACCGTCTCAGTGCCGCTACAAACCCTGATCCGTTCGGCAAGTGCCCGGTCAAAAGCAAATCCATGAGTGAGCGTCGCCGAGGTGCACCCGTACATAATCACATCCGGACGGGTGCCCTGAAGAAGGTGCAAGGGTTCATCAAGGTCGGCAGCGCCAAGCCCGTACATCTGGGCTGCATCGGGAATTTCGTCCTGATCGTAGCCCCCGATGCGCGCGAAATGAAGCGATACGCCATCGGGTCTAAGGAGCGCCAAATCGGGTTCAAGATTGGTGTTGGTGAAGGGCACCAAAATACCGAAACGGGCCCTTCCGCGCGATGGTCTCATGCTCGTCCTCCTTCGGCCCATCGTTCCAGCAACTCCGCCGTTAGGTCCATCACCTCTGGTGTGCCAACTGTAACACGCAGACATTCAGGCAGTCCCGCACCGCCTTGTGCGCGAGCGACCACTCCTTCTGCGCGCAGCGCAGCGTCTGCCCGCTGAGCTTTCTCGGCATCATCAAAGCGGATAAGCACGAAGTTTGTGAAACTTTCGACGGCTTCAAACCCTGCTTTTCGCAGACATTCAACGAACTTATCGCGCAGACTGACGGTCAGGGCGCAAGTTTCACGCATATAGGCCTGATCTGAGAGCGCAGCAGCCGCGGCTGTCTGCCCGGCGGCCGAGACATTGTTGGGGTTCATCACCTTTCGCACCTCTGAAGCGATATCTGGGGGGAACAAACCCCATCCTACCCGCATTCCGGCCAAACCATACGCCTTGGAAAAGGTGCGCAGCACCACCGTGTCGCCTCGCTCTACCAGGTCGAATACTGGCTCGTTGAGATGATCCGCGAACTCGCCGTAGGCCTCATCAATTACCAGTAGAATGTCACCGCGCAGCCCCTCGCGCAGACGGCGCAGTTCAGCGTCGGGAATGCGGGTGCCGGTCGGGTTCCCGGGATTGGCGACAAATACGATGCTTGTGTCTGGCCGTACTGCGTCAAGCAGCGAGTTAACCGACACGATTCCACTGCGTTCCGAAGCGGTGACATAGTGCGCCCCCGCGAGTTTGGTGGCGGTTCGGAAGAACGGGTAGGAATGAACCGGTGCCAGAACCGAATTTTGCTCGTCCGCGAATGCCTGTGTCAGGCAACCGATTAGCTCCATCGAGCCATTGCCGCATAGAATGCCTTCGTTTGGGATGCCGTGAAGTCGTGAGAGCGCATTGCGCAGAACATGCCAATCTGGATCGGGGTAGAGATGCCCTGCCTCTAGGACATTGGCGACACTCTCAACCACCATCGGGCTGGGGGGTCGCAAACATTCATTCTGAGACAGTGAAATGAGTTGTTTGCTTTCAGGTACTTCCAACTGGGCCAACGCATAGGGTGATATTGCTGCGACATGTTTGACAGAACGGATCATGGGTCGAACCCGTAGATCTCACGCGCA
Source organism: uncultured Boseongicola sp. (assembly GCA_964568435.1). Classification (GTDB taxonomy): domain Bacteria; phylum Pseudomonadota; class Alphaproteobacteria; order Rhodobacterales; family Rhodobacteraceae; genus Boseongicola. The sequence continues at coordinate 11,568 of CAZMRS010000018.1, forward strand.
GCCTTTTCGCTGATTAGGCCTTCCCGGAGATCACGCAGAATATCTTCGCGGCTGCGTTCTTGTGGTGGCCCGAAACCGCCGCCCCCTGGAGTTTCGAAGATGAGTGTTTCGCCGGATTTCACCCGGATCTCTCCTTTGCCCGGCAGGTTGGGTCCGTCGCGCCCGACGCGTATCCGCCCGGTTGCGCCATTGCTTCCCCCCGACCGTCCGCGCGCCGGGTTCACAATCCGTTCGACCGAAAGGAACAGCATGAAATCTTCGCTATTGGATGATTGTACCTCAATTTGCTGGCCCAAACCGCCACGGGTCACACCAGGACCGCCGCTGTCTGGCCTCAACTCACGTCGAGTAATCAACACAGGTGCCACCGCTTCGGTGGTTTCCACCTGCGATCCCCAGACACCGGAAGGGAAGGCGGTGGCCGACAATCCGTCCAAACCGGGACGCGCGCCCGTACCCCCGCTGAACACCAACTCGAGCGCGAACTGTTCACCCCCCTGAGAAGCCGCTTCCGGCACATGGCGCAAAGGCAAGTCGTACATACAAGACGCGCCCTCGGCGGGAACTTGATCGGGCAGAACTTGTGAGAGGCAGCCATAGACCAGATCAGGTGTCATCTGTCCCAGAGTATGACGCATTGCGACAGGTGAGGGCGGCTGCGCGTTGAGGATGCAATCCTTCGGCCCCGTAACCAGGAAGGGCGCGAGCGATCCCGCGTTGTTGGGAATATCCGGACCAATGATACAGCGCAGCGCAAAGACAGAATACGCGGTGGCGTAGTTCAAAGGCACATTGATGCCCTTGTTCGAGGGGCCGGACGTGCCATCAAAATCGAGCAGTATGTGGTCATCAGCAATGGTCAGTGCCGCGTGCAGGTCAATCTCCTGTTCGTAGCCGTCCACCTTCAGCACATTGTGCCAGGTGCCCTTGGGTAGTTCTGCAATGGCCTCGATTGTCCCGCGATAGGAGGTGCCAATGATGTATTCGGCAAGGTCATCAAGATGATCGATGCCAAACTCATCCATCATGCCGGCGAGCCGTTTCGCCCCAGTCTCGCAACAGGCGATGAGCGCATAGATATCGCCTTCATTTGCGACAGGTTCGCGCGAATTGGCCTTTACGATCTCAATCAGAAGTGTGTTGAGCGAACCCGCATCCACGAGCTTGCAAGGCGGGATCAGCAGCCCTTCGTCGAAGATGTCTGAGCCCTCAGGTCCCATGCCCAGGCCGCCCAGATCGACAAGGTGTGATGTGCAGGACGTGAAGCCGACCACCTGGTCTCGGTGGAAGACCGGCATCATTAGAAGAAAATCGTTCAGGTGCCCCGAGGCGATCCATGGATCGTTGGTCAGATAGATATCGCCGGGCTTCATGTCCTGAAGCTCGAAACGCGCGCTCAGGGTCTTCACTGCCTCAGCCATGGTGTTGATGTGTCCTGGCGTTCCGGTGACCGCTTGGGCAAGCATCCGGCCCTGAAGATCGAATATGCCCGCTGATATATCGCCGCATTCGCGCACGATGGGCGAGAAGGCTGCACGGATCAGCGCTTGACCCTGTTCTTCCACAACCGCCAGAAGTCGGTTCCACATGACCTGCAATCTTGTGTCTGACGTTGTCACTGCACGCCCTCCCGGTTTCGGGTGAGCCAGATATTACCGCCGCCATCCACGTTTGCAGAGAAGTCAGCAGCAACGAATGTTGTGGTCTGCGGTTCGATAATAAGTGCGGGACCGGAAAGGTGATCGCCAGGCCCAAGCGCGGCGCGGTCGTGGATTTCGGCTTCGCGCCACTCACCAGTGACGTCACAAAAGATAGATCTGTGTCCTGAGGCATTGGCCGCTTGTTTTGCGACAATTTGCGGGTAGTGCTTCATGGGCCGTGCTTTGGAGGATA